>JBCCLY010000618.1:0-3143 GCA_039026655.1 Cyanobacteria bacterium P01_C01_bin.38
AGAAGGAATCACTGCCAGAAAATGTGGGATTCTCAGTACTAATGTTTGTATCAGTCGCTAAAGGAATGATGTTGTTTGGTTCGGTAACAACACCTCGCGGAATATCCGCCTCGGTATCCACTAGGTTAAAAGTATTGCTACCGTACTCCTCATTAATCTCGTACCCCTCTCCCGCAGCCAAACTGAAAGTCGCGGTTTCTCCAGCAACAGTATCTCCATCATCTGCAATGGGCAAATTCACCAAGGTGGTATATTCCTTCATCAGCAGGTCAAAACCATCTTCGCGAACGGCAACAATCTCGCCCCCATCAACGGAAATACTGTCTAGGTTAAACTTGCTCAAGTTGGGCGCATTTACCTTTACAACCAATCCACCTTCAGGTATTACCCCATCTGTAAGCAGAAAAGCATGGGCGCTAACCGTTTTTTGCTCTTTAATTAGGTAACTCGGTCCCGTGAATACACTTACTTTTAACATTGCCAAAAATTAATTGTTGTAGATTATCCCATCACGATGCAAGCAGAAAGCGAAGGGCTTCTGAGTAGAATAGCTAGTACTTCACCACATTAAATTTGTTGGGTGAGCATCTAACCCGCCTGGGGTTGAAAACCCACAGGCTAATAGCAAAAGTCGTCTGAAGACGACTGGGAAATACCCCGTACTATTTAATGTGCTGGACTACTAGTGGTCTGTCCCATTAATCTTGAGGGGTTTGTAGTTGGCGATTTATCGCTCCGGAGGACGCGCATTCCCAACTACGAACGTAGAAATACCTATCAGAAGTAATAGGACTAACCGCTAGTGCTTTGTCCCGTTTATTTTGATGGTTTTCCCCAGTCCTATTTATAGGACTTTAGCTATTAGACTGGGGTTTTCAACCCCAGTCGGGTCTTAAATCGAGCGTTTTTTGCATCGTAGATGAGATGTATTCTCAGTAATTGTACAGAGTTTGGCAATATTTTTTGAATTCTAGACGGATTATTTTCTATCCCATACGGATTTTTTTGGCTATCTACAAGCTTTTTGATGCTGCTTGGGGTTTAATCCAAACTTGCGCTTAAAAGCTTTAGCAAACGAAGGGACGCTAGCATAACCCACTCGATGTGCCACTTCAGCAACAGTAATATTTTGGGAAGCCAAAAGTTGTTTAGCCAGTTCCAAACGATGCGACCGCAGCAGACCAAATACAGTAGTACCAAAACAGTAACGAAAGCCCTGCTTTAATATAAAGTCGTTTAAACCCGCTTGATGTGACAATTCTTCTAAAGAAGGCGGATTGCTTAGGTCTTTTAACAAAATTTCTTTGGCATAATGAATGCGCTCTAACTGGTCGGGTTTGAGGGAAACTGTTTTTAGTTCTTCCTGTTGAATGGCTACCTCATGGTCTAATACCAGTGCCATTAACTCAATTGCTTTGCTTTCTAAATACATACGCTTGACCATACCCTGGTAGGGACAGTACAAGATTTGTTGTAGTAGAGTAGCCATCATTGGCTGAATATCTCCAGACCTTGCATAAATGGCTTGTTCCGAAGTTTTGACTAAATGCTGAAGATTTCCAGGTAGGTTTCCTTCTGGGGGCGCTGCAAAAGAACGGAGTATCGACGGTAGAATTTCAATATTAAGTTCGGAATAGGCTTCTGTATCCGAACAGTCACAAAAAGTTTGATGATTTAAACCATTGCTCCTTAATGAATATTTTCCAGCAATATGTGGAAGAAGAATTTCATCAGTTGTAGAAGCAACACTTTCTTGCAGTTTCCCTGAAAGCGCAAAACAACATCGGACGTAATTAAATTCTCGCTCGGGATAATTTACTATTGTGCGATCGCCATGTTGAGCTTGATTAATTCCTAAGTAAATACCTTCTCTTAACCAAATTTCTCGCCACCACCCTTGAGCTATCCGAGCATCAAACTTTTTGGTAACATCCAACTCATCGGAAGCGTCCGACTGTAGCTGTTCTTCGTTGGCTTCCTGAAATTGCTCCCAAAATTCATCTTCTGTTAATCTAGTCGTCATGTTGATGCTAAGGTTTCACTCACTCTTTGAGGATAGCTGTTGTTAATTATATCTGAGCAGAGATTGGGAGAGATGGGGAAGAGGGGGAAGAGAGGGAAGAATAAATAATTATCTTCAATTCCCCATGACCCTAAATATGATTAAATATAAGCCAGATTTAACAAATAATTGCAGCAAAATTCTTCATGCGTCGAGATTCGATTTTTTATAAGTTATTTCAACAATATCCACCTTTACTATTTGAGTTGTTGACAAATCCACCGGAGAATGCATCTGAGTACACATTTGATTCCAAAGCAGTTAAGGAAACAAAATTTGAAATCGATGGTGTATTCGTACCACCGGAAAATGATAGTCCAGGAGTGGTTTACTTTGTTGAAGTACAATTTCAAACCGATGAAAAATTATATGAGCGCTTGTTTGCGGAATCTTCTTTGTATTTTTACCGCAACCGGGATAAATTTAGCGATTGGCAAGCTGTAATAATTTACCCCAAACGCAGCATCGAGCAAAGTGATATTTACCCGCATCGGAACCAACTGAATGGAGATCAAGTACACCGAATATATTTGGATGAATTAGGTGATATTCGACAATTACCGTTGGAATTAGCGGTAATGCAGTTAACTACGGTTCCTGAGAATCAAGCACCAGAAGAAGCTAGGTATTTATTACAGAGAAATCAACAAGAAACCACTCAACAATCAACAAGGGCGATAATAGAACTTGTAACCACGATAATAACTTACAAGTTTGAACAACTTAGTCAAAGGGAGGTAGAAGAAATGTTGGGGATTACGCTCAAGGAAACGCGAGTTTATCGGGAAATTAAACAAGAAGGACTACAAGAAGGAGAGCAAAGGGGACAAGAAAAAGAAGCTCGATTGCTCATCCTCCGTCTACTAACCCGACGTGTAGGAGAATTATCTGAGGAGATGCGGAAAAAAATTGAAAATCTCTCCCTAGAACAATTAGAAAACCTCGGTGAAGCATTGCTTGATTTTAGCAGCATGGGTGATTTACAAACTTGGTTAGATGAGTTTGGTAATGGGTAATTGGGCATTGGGAATTGGGCATTGGGAATTGGGGATTGGAGAGGGGGTAGAGGGGGAAGAGGGGG
>JBCCLY010000619.1:0-3143 GCA_039026655.1 Cyanobacteria bacterium P01_C01_bin.38
AAAAAACTCAGATAATTTACGAGCAGCAGCCTAGTAAAAATCCTGGCACTGTTCGCATTGGCAGAGACCCTCAAAGATGCGATATTGTGTTAAGTCATCCTACTGTATCGGGTTTACACGTCGAAATATTTTTTAATTCTCAGCAAAAACAATTTCATATTCGCAGTTTAAGAGAAAAGAATCCTCCTTTAGTAGATGGCAAGCAGTTGCTTCAAGGGGATACATCTTTGAATCAAGGTAGCGTTGTCTGTTTGGGGCAAATGGAATTGAAAGTTATTAATATTAGTATTGAGCAAGTTAATAGCTTTCCTGCAACTATTTTGGAACCTCCTAAACCAAGTCAAAATAGCCAACCAGTTGCTCAAAAAGCATCATCAAAATCGTCTTCCTCAACTGCACCTTTACTAGAAGGTTCTTATGGATTGCAGTGCCCTAATTGTCATAAAGTTTCTTCCATCGAACATATTCAAGTAGGTTGTCCGTGGTGCGGTACTTCTTTAGCTGCGGCTATGAGTGTTTTAGTCGCACCGGATAATAATCAGTGAACAGTGAGCAGTGAGCAGTTATAGCAATCCTACATCAGTTGTAAAAAATACTCCTTATTAATATTAATAATTAGTGCAAGTAAGATATTCGCTGGCTGTGATTTTAGATTCAAAATTGTGGAGACGAGGCATCAAGCGAGCAAGATACTCGGACTAATTACGATTTTATGAATCGATTAAGAATTCTACTATATCAATTCACAGAGTATAAATGAATAATTACTAACAACTAACCACTAACAACTAACCACTAACAACTAATAAAAATTTATGTCAAATAATTTTGAAATACATTTGAGTTGGGAAGATCCGGCAACTGGGGAATTACGAGAACCAAACTTAAGAGTTCCTATTGCTTTTGGTAGAGAATTTTCTCAAATGCCTGGGGAACTGGGGGGGCAGCCTGTTTCGCGAATACTCCTTAATAGTAGTGAAGTTTCTCGATATCATGGGCTGATCGATTGGGAACAAAATCAGTTAGTTGTAATTGACCAAAATAGTGTTAATGGTATTTATGTTAATGCTAATCGTCAAAAACGTAGCGTTATTAATAGTGGCGATACTTTACGAATTGGGCCTTATGAAATAACTGTTTCTTTTTCTTTAAATACACCTACAGTAGCATCTACACCCACACCAGTATCTGCTCCTACTCCGGCTAATTCTACTATCCAATTTAATCCGGCGACTAATTTACCAGACGCGACTATACCTCCACAGCAAGCAGCAACGCCTCTAGGTTCGAGTTTTCCACCACCAATTTTTCAGGAAGAAAAGGTTCCCGTACAAGCACTTCACGCTACGGGTTTGCGTGTAGATGAAACTGATTATTTGGCTTTGGGAGGCGGTTTAGGAAGTTATATATGGGTAGATTTACTGAGAATATATGGTGTTAATAGCGATAAAATTGTCGCTTTGGGTTTAGATAAGGAACCATATGCTCGATATAAGCGTTTGTGTCTAAATTCGCAAATACCTTTGCATGAAAGATTGCGTTCTAATTCTGATTCTTGTCCTGATAATATATGGGGTTGGCCAAGTTATGGTTTGCGGGAAGCTTGGCGTGATTTTAATAAGGGAAGGTTAAATGATTCGTTGAAATATCTGTGGAAAGTCTTTGCCGAACCGGATTATGCTGAAACTTATACTCCCCGCGCAAACAATGTTTTTGATTCTATAGAAAGAGAAGCGAAGCGTATCGGTTGGGAGCAAATTTATCGTTATGGAAGAATACGAGCAATTCGCAAAACTGATGATGGTAGATATTGCGTGGCTTATTCAAAGGGAAGAGGAGATCATGCTTTTTATGTAGCTCGTTTTTTACATTTAGCAACAGGTTATCCAGCAATTCAATTTCTTCCAGATTTACAGGCTTATCGAGAGAAATATCGCGATTTTAAGTCTGTAGTTAATGCTTATGAAGACCATAATCATGTTTACGAGCAATTAGAGCGTCAAGGTGGCAAGGTTTTGATTCGAGGGCGCGGTATTGTCGCTTCTCGGATTATTCAACGGATTTATGAAGCACGTAAGAAGAATCCCAAGATTACAATTTTGCACTTAATGCGATCGCCTAAACCGAAGGGTAATAAATTCGGTAAAACCCAACGGATGGTGAAGCATCATTTTGAATTTCAACCGTTTAACTGGCCTAAAGCTTGTTGGGGTGGTGAATTACGGGTAATGCTTGAAAATGCCAGTCCTGACGAACGTAAGAGCTTGTTGGCAGATTGGGGAGGTACTACCACCGCAGATCGTTTAGATTGGCAGCGCATTACAGAAGAAAGTTTGCGAGATGGTTGGTATAAAATCGAATTTGGTGAAGTGCAAAGTGTAGAACGCGATGCTCAATATGGTGGAACTCTTACCCGCATCAAAGAAAAAGGTTCTGACGGACAAATTACTATTAATGCAGATTTTATCGTTGATGCGACGGGATTAGATGCTAAAGTCCAGGCAAGTCCGTTACTAGATGATTTGGTTGAGCGCTATAGACTCCCATTGAATCACTTATCGAGATTAGATGTAGCCAACGACTTTGAATTAGTAGAAATGCGTAACGGTAAAGGTAAAATGTATGCTGCGGGTGCAATTACCTTGGGTGGGCCTTATGCGGCAGTAGATAGCTTTTTAGGTTTACAGTATTCTGTCTTACGAACCGTAGACGGATTAGCAACCGCTCGCGCTCCCGGAGTCAAGAAGCTAAATCCCATTTCCTCCTTCAGACAATGGATGAAATGGGCATCTAATCAAACACCTTGAATCAGTTATCAGTGAGCAGTTATCAGTGAGCAGTGCTTTATTATTCGTTACTTGTTCGATAATCCATAAATGTAGAGACGGCGTACACAGTGTGCACGCCGTCTCTCGCAATTTTATTACAGTAGCTATTTCCTATTCCCTATTCCCTATTCCCTATTCCCAAACAAGCCAATGTATCTCATTTGACTTGAACATTAATATTACTTATGGAAACATAAACAACGGAATCACTTGACATCCCACTTACGACGTATTTTTAGGCTCAATTGACCCGTTGAGCCTTTTTTTTAAGTTACCTTTATATACTTAACCAGATGCGTATTAACCGAAAAATTT
>JBCCLY010000620.1:0-3137 GCA_039026655.1 Cyanobacteria bacterium P01_C01_bin.38
AGCACAAGCAATTCAAGCACAGCTTTTAGAATGGGTTCGTTGCGCGGAATTTACTTGCGATCGCGCTGCCTTGTTAGCAACCCAAGATCCCAAAGTAGTCATGTCAGTGTTAATGAAATTGGCAGGTGGTTCACCTTCGATAGCTCCACAACTCAACCTTGATGCCTTTATAGAACAAGCCCGCGCTTACGACGATATTAGTAAAAACGAATTAGGAGAAATGGTTAAAGCTGCAAGAACCGCACAATTAACGCATCCAGTACCAGTACTGCGTGCTAGAGAAATTGACAGGTGGGCAAGCAGCAAAGATTATGGAAAGTTGTTGCAAAATCAAGAAATAGGGTATAATGGTAAAGTTGAATCCAAGGGCCGGTGGCGGAATTGGTAGACGCAGCAGACTCAAAATCTGCCGCCGCAAGGTGTGAGAGTTCGAGTCTCTCCCGGCCCATCTAAAATATAAAACCCTTTGAAATATGATATTGCACGCAAAGCTTTCCTAATTTTTTAAGGAAGGCTTTTTTGGTATTAGTTAATTAAGGGCGTTACTGAAATAAAAAATGAACTATATATTACTTATTACTACTGCTTTGTGCCATTAGTTTTGACAGGTAAAAAAGTATGTCCTATCAGACACGCTCCGCTAACTTAGTCAGCGATTTGTCGCTTTATTTGGATTAAAGCCTTACTACAAACCTATCAGAATAAACGGGACAGACCACTACGTTTTGTATTCTACACGAAACCTGTGTAGAGACGTAGCAGTGCTACGTCTCATACGGGGAGCATCCCAATATTGCAAAAATACAATTTGGTAGTGCGTTAACGCAGTGTTTCCGTAAGGAAATGCATCTTGCTCGCTTGATACAGATAGCGAGCAAGATGCTCGCACTACAAAAAATAAATTTGCACATTCGGGATGCTCCCATACAATGTGAAATCATTATAGGAAATGTTCCGGCAGGAAAGGATTATTTTTAGAAAAGATTTTTACACTGGGGATTTATATGCAAACAGCGAACTTCTTCCGTTGAGCAGAGGAGTTCAGTTTTACAACCTCTATGTGAAGCAAATAAAGCTACTCGACAAAAAATGCTACCTCTTCATAAGAAGAAGTTTTCTTGATTGCTCGCAGACGTGAATTTATCTCCTGAAAAGGGAAATAAAGCAATGTATCTATACTAATACTAACTTTATTTTACAACCTAAAATTAGGTTCGGAAACTTTTTAAGATTTATTCCAATCATCTATAAAATTAGATGGATATTCATACACAACAATTAACCATTTATTTTCAAAATGTAAACTATTTAACGTAACTATGATGTTCGGCTACTATCTTATCATCTACAGCTAAAACTATAAATCTATTAAATCAAATTTCGTTGATATAAAGTAAATACATACGTAAAATATCATTAATTATATAACAGAGTATAGCTAGTATGGATTGTTTTGATTTATCAATCGAGAAGTAGATAACTTGTATAGCATTATTAAAATATCTAACTAAAAAATTATTCTTAATCTGAATCTTTAAGTTATGCTATTATTTATATAATACTGAGAATAATCTACTATCAATTAAAAAAAAGCGATAATTAAATTATGCGACTAAAAAGATGGGAGTCTCCTCGCCGACAAGGCAGAAATGATAAAGGTAAAGGTGGTGCGGCCAGAAAACGACAACTGAAGAAACAGCAGCAAATGTTACGAAAAAGGTTGAAAAAAGACCATAAACAAGATAAGGGCAACAAAAATAGAGAGGGGGAAGGGCAATCAGTCTTTCCCCTTTTTTTTGTCAATTTTTATTCGATTGTAAATCACATATATTTGATACCGCTGCTTAAAAATTGGGCGTAACTTAGTTGATTTATATACGTATATAAATATAATATTTGTTTTTTATATTTTTTTTAATAAATAAATAGCTGCAAGTACTGATAGGATTATGTCATTAATAATTTTATGTCGCGAACGCTGATTATGAAATTTTTGAATAGTTTTTGTAAGTATAATTTGCTGCAATTATAATGTTCTTATGAACTTGGCCGATTGTATCTGTAAAGTTCCTATAAAGTTTACTCAAAATAACTGAAAGTGCTGTTTTTTACGAGTAAATTAATATACTGTAAGGATAAATGATTTAATTATTACCAGGGAAGCCAAAGTTAACACTAAGAGCCACTGCATCAACCTGTGTCAAGTGCTGACCATTCACCAAGTTTAAAGCGAGTAAGGCTGGGTTAAAGCATAACTTTTTCTATATCAGTAGTTTGGTCGAATATTCTTAGCTATTTTAGTTGTTATACAAGGAGTGACTTATGGTGAAGGCAGTTGCTCTGCCGACTCGGAAAGTGTTAGATTTTCCGATTACTGCTTTGCGTTTAAACGAGCAAATACAAACTATTATTGAGTGGGCTAAGGAACACAAAAGTAAGACAGTATGTGTAGCTAATGTACATATGTTGATGGAAGCTCACTGGAATCCGGAGTTCGCCGGTGTATTAAAAAATGCTGACATAGTGACTCCAGACGGTATGCCTTTAGTTTGGATGATGAAACAATTAGGAGCAACTTCTCAAGATCGAGTTGCAGGATTGGATATTTTAGCTTCTATATGTACATCCGCACCAAAGCAGAATGTCAGTGTATTTTTTCTAGGTTCTCAAAAACAAATTCTTTCTGGAATGAGAAGCAGATTGAAGAATGAATATCCTGACTTGAATATTGCAGCAATGGAACCACTGCCATTTCGTCCACTAACTGAAACTGAAGACGAAGCATTGATTGAAAAAATTAATGAGAGTGGTGCGGGTATAGTGTTTGTTTCTTTAGGTTGCCCAAAACAAGAAAAATGGATGTCTGAACATAAAGATAAAATTCAGGCAGTAATGATTGGCTTGGGTGGAGCTTTCCCTGTTTATGCAGGACTTCAGAAAAGGGCACCTCGTATAGTCAGAGAGTCTGGATTTGAATGGCTATATCGATGGATGCAAGAACCTCGTCGTCTTTGGGGTAGATATACAAAGACTATTCCACCATTTATGTGGTTAGCAATGAAGCAGTTGATAACTACTAATTATTCAGTGTCTAATTCTGCAAGTAATTTGGAATAAATAATTATTGATTGTATTGC
>JBCCLY010000621.1:0-3130 GCA_039026655.1 Cyanobacteria bacterium P01_C01_bin.38
ACCGAAGGAATTGATAAGTTTATTAAACCCTTTCAATCCTTAATAAGTTCCTTAGAAGACAAAGTAAAGCAATTATCGCCTGTTTAATAATTAATGGGTAATTGGTAGTTGGTAGTTGGTAATTGGTAATTGGGGATTGGGGATTGGTGATGGGGAGACAAGGAGACAAGGAGATAAAAATAAGTTTAACCTTTAACCTTTGACCTTTGACCTTTGACCTTTAACCTTTAACCTCTTACCCACTACCTACTACCCACTACCCATTACCCATTCCCAGTAAATGTAAATCTAAAATCCAAAATCTAAACTATGGTAAGTTTGCTAGAAAATCCACTGCGGGTTGGCTTGCAACAGCAAGGAATGGCTGAACCCCAAATTATTACTATTTTTGGTGCTAGTGGTGATTTAACTTGGCGTAAATTAGTACCGGCGCTGTACAAGTTAAGACAAGAAAGAAGAATTCCACCTGAAACAACTATTGTTGGTGTAGCGCGACGCGATTGGAGCCACGAGTACTTCCGCGAACAAATGCGTAAAGGCATGGAAGAAGCTCATGGTGGTGTTGGTTCTGAGGAATTGTGGAACGATTTTGTTAACGGTCTTTTTTACTGTTCTGGCAATATTGACAATCCCGAAAGCTACGATAAGCTCAATAATTTTCTCAGTGAATTAGACGAGAAGCGCAATACTAGAGGTAATAGATTATTCTACCTTTCTGTTGCTCCCAAGTTTTTCCCCGAAGCTATCAAGCAATTGGGTTCAATGGGAATGCTCGAAGATCCCGATAAACATCGTTTGGTAATTGAAAAACCTTTTGGTAGAGATTTAGCTTCTGCGAAAAATCTTAATTTAGTTGTACAAAAATATTGTAAAGAAGAACAGGTTTATCGGATTGACCACTATTTGGGTAAAGAAACGGTACAAAACTTATTAGTATTCCGCTTCGCAAATGCTATTTTTGAACCTTTGTGGAATCGTAATTTTGTAGATCACGTACAAATAACAGTAGCAGAAACTGTAGGAGTTGAAGACCGGGCTGGTTATTACGAAAGCTCCGGTGCATTGCGGGATATGTTGCAAAATCACTTGATGCAGCTTTACTGTCTGACTGCAATGGAAGCTCCTAACGCAATGGATGCCGATAGTATCCGTACAGAAAAAGTAAAAGTTTTAAAAGCTACTAGACTAGCTGACGTACAAGATTTAGCGTATTCCGCAGTTCGCGGTCAATACAGCGCTGGCTGGATGAAAGGCGAACACGTACCTGGGTATCACGAAGAACCAGGAGTAGCAGAAAGTTCTACAACTCCTACTTTTGTCGCGACAAAATTTGTAGTTGATAACTGGCGTTGGAAAGGAGTTCCCTTCTACCTGCGTACTGGTAAAAGAATGCCTAAAAAAGTCAGCGAGATTTCCATTCATTTCAAAGAAGTTCCTTCCCAGATGTTTACATCCGCCGCTCAACAACAAAGTGCCAACGTTTTGACAATGCGGATTCAGCCAAATGAAGGAATTTCCCTGCGTTTTGACGTGAAAGTGCCCGGAGGAGATTTCCGTACACGTGCCGTTGACATGGACTTCACATACGGTTCCTTCGGTTTGCAAGCGAAATCCGACGCATACGACCGTTTATTTTTAGATTGTATGATGGGCGACCAAACTTTGTTTACCAGAGGAGACGAAGTAGAAGCTGCTTGGCAAGTAGTAACACCAATATTAAGCGCATGGGATGCCCCAGCAGATCCAGCAACAGTTCCGAACTACGAAGCCGGTACCTGGGAACCCGTAGAAGCAGAATTATTAATTAACCGAGACGGCCGCCGCTGGCGCAGATTATAGAGAGTTAGGAGTTAGGAGTTATGAGTTAAGAGTTATAAGTTAAGAGTTATGAGTTAAGAGTTATGAGTTAAAAGTTAAAACCGAGGAGTTCTAAGTTTTGAATCTTTAATTGGATATCAATATTTAAGTTAGTTGTTATTCGTTGATTCTCTTACTAACTCCTAACTCCTAACTCCTAACTCCTAACTCCTAACTCCTAATTCCTAACTCCTAACTCCTAACTCATAACTCATAACTCCTAACTCCTCACTCTTAACCACTATCTACTAACCACTATCCAAAATTGTTATGACAACCCAAGCACCCACGATTTTTTCACTTCAGGCTCCTAAAGATATTTCGCTCAACGAAATAGAAGCCGAACTAAGTAAAATTTGGCAAAGTTACGGTATTGGCGGGGAAGATGGAGCGCTTCCTGCGGCAACGCGAGCTACTACATTTACTTTGGTGGTTTACGAGCCAGAGCAAACTCAGTATTTGTTGGCTGCTTTAGGATTTTACAGCGGCCCAATTGATGGTATTCTGGGGCCGCAAACTGTATCCGCATTGCGAGATGCACAGAAAGCTCTTGGTTTGGAACGAACTGGGAAAGCAAGCCCGCAAGTTTTAGCCAGATTGCGGGAAGAACTTGCTAAACTTCATGGCGGTGGTGAAGCCACTGATAATAATGGTGTTAGTGCTGCTGAGTACAGTCCAGATGCGGCTAGCGCTAGAATTGCTGACGAAATCGCTTTACGTAACCCTTGCCGTATTATCAGTTTGATACCCACAGTTGGTGAAGATGAAGGGGTTAAAGCACAGGTTTCAGCTTATTGTCCGATTCAAAAACAATCATCTTCTTCGCTGGTTTGTTGCGAATACATCACTTTAACAGGAACTGCCGCAGCTTTAGAACGTATTGGTGGTATGGTTCCAGAATTATTAATTGGTGGTTTACCTAAATTTATTTGGTGGAAAGCAACACCAGATCCCGACAACCCATTATTTAAAAGACTCTCAGGCGTATGCGATAACGTTATTGTTGATTCGTGTAATTTTAACGAACCAGAAAACGATTTGCTTAGTTTGCAAGCCTTGGTGGAAAAAGGCATTCCGCTAGCAGATTTAAACTGGCGACGTGTCGGAGGATGGCAAGAATTAACAGCAGAAGCTTACGATGCACCAGCCAGACGTAAAGCTTTAACCGAAGTTGATAAAGTAAATATCGACCACGAAAAAGGCAATCCTACCCAAGCATTACTATTTTTAGGTTGGTTAGCAAGTCGTTTGAAATGGCGTGCGGTTTCCTATG
>JBCCLY010000622.1:0-3118 GCA_039026655.1 Cyanobacteria bacterium P01_C01_bin.38
TGAAGTAGGAATATTGGGAGTATTAGGATTTTTAGGATTAGTCACTGCCCTAACAATTACTGGCTTCAAAACTTATCGTAAAGTAAAAAACCGTAATTTCCGTGGTTACGGAGCAGCTTTATGGGTGTTTATATTGTTTATAAGTTACAACACCTACTATTATCCTTTAGATGTTGACCCGGTTGCTGTTTACTACTGGTTTTTCGCAGGGGTGCTTTTCAAATTGCCAGAAATAGACAAGCTAGAGACACTTAAAGAACAACAGGTGCAGGAAGTATCTGCTGAAGTATCTACTAAAACTAAACGCAAGCGCAAAATTGTAGAAAACCCGCTCTGAGCAAGATGGGAATTGGTGAGACAGCGCGGTCTTGGGGGTCTCCCCCATGAGCGACTGCGTTAGCGCAGCGTCTCCCGTCAGGGAGATACCCGAAGGGGCATTGGGCATTGGGCATCGGGCATTGGAAGACAAACAGATATTAATTCATAACTTCTAACTCTTAACTCCTAACTCCTAACTCCTAACTCATAACAACTAACTACTAACAACTAATCTTATATGTCAGACCCTTTAATTTCAGTAATTATACCGACTTACGGACGCGAGGAAGCGTTGCGGGATAGCATCGTGGATGTGCTTAAACAAGATTATTCTAATTATGAAGTTTTGGTAGTAGACCAAACTCCGAAGCATAAACCCGAGATTGAAGCTTATTTAGAAGAACAATCTTATTCAGGTAAAATTCAGTTGTATCGATTAGATTGGGCAAGTTTACCAGGAGCGCGTAATTATGCCGTGCGGCGGTCTGCGGGTGAGATAATTCTATTTATCGATGATGATGTATCATTAGAGCCGGAATTTTTAGCAGCACACGCGAAAAATTATCAAAACCCAGAAATAGGGGCTGTCGCGGGAAGAGTATTCGACCGTATGAAAATGGAAGACTCTGCTAAAGGTTATACGCAAGGCGAAGGTAATTATACAGAAATAGAATATCTACCTCCTCAAGCAATGGACCCCGGAGTTGCTTGGTATTATATTGACTTAGTACACACTACAAAACCCCAGGAAGTTTTAACCACGAGGGGTTGCAATATGTCTTTCCGTCGCGAACTATTTACTAAGCACGGATTGCATTTTGATGAAAGATTTCGTGGAAGCGCCGTGCGGGAAGAATCGGACTTTTGCCTGCACATCCGCAAGACAGGATATAAAATTTGGTACGATCCAGAAGCACATTTAGTGCATTTAGGAGAAGAGACTGGTGGTTGCCACGATATCAGCACTCGTTCCACTAAATATCAGTTTACCTTTTATCACAATCATTTTTTGTTGGGATTAAATAACTTAAATATCAATCAAGCTTTGCGTTTTTACGCTCGTTTGTTTGACTGTCACGTCTTGGGAAGGCCACCCTGTCATAAAAGCGGCTCTCCGATCAAAATTTTAACTCGCGGCGTTTTTTATAGTTTGGGCTTTTTGAATGCTCTAGGAACAAAGATTCAATCTTTATGGAATGACGGTCAAGTTTATACTCGTCAAGATAAGCAAATTGAGCTAGTAGAAACAAATTCTAGAAAACCTGTTGAAAGTTTTTAGAAATATCAAAATGATTATTAGATCCACCTGGGGTTGCAAACCCCAGGCTAATAGCATAAGTCCTATTAATAGGACTGAATTGTTTTTGCAACATTCGCAAGAAGCTAAAAGAAACCCGGTTTCTATTCATAAAAATATAATTATCTCGTTATTTCACCGACAAGAAACCGGGTTTCTGACAATGGTGCAAGATGTGAAATAAATAAAACTGGATTGTTTTTGCAACATTCGCAACAATTTAAAAGAAACCCGGTTTCTATTCCCTATTCCCTACTCCCTACTCCCTACTCCCTTTTTATAAAACTATTCTCTATAATTATGAAAATATTAGTAGCCAGTCATACATATATAGTTGATTTAAATTGTGAAAAACTCCGCGCTTTATCTCGATTACAATCAGATATTGAAGTAACGGTGGTTGTTCCTCAACGATGGCGACCTGGAGGAGTTCAAAATAAAATTATCGAAACCGAATATCGCGATGAAGGTAATTTTCGTATTGTTCCCGTTTCTAACTTTAGCCAAAATCATCAAGGTTTACTTACCTTTGGTAGCGATATTATAAATTTATTATCAGAATTTCGTCCTAATATTATTCATGTAGAACAGGGTTCAAGAGGACTAGCTTATGCAGAAATGATTACTTTAAATGCTTTGTTAAGACTTAAAGCAAAAAATGTCTTCTTTACCTGGTGGAATTTACCATACAATTTAAAATTTCCAATTTCTATATTAGAGAATTACAATCTTGATAACAGTCATGGAATTATTTCTGGAAACCAAGATGGAGCAGAAATATTGCGCGATCGAGGATATGAAGGTCCGATCAAAGTAATGCCGCAATTAGGTGTAGATGAAACTTTATTTGCACCGAAGCAACAACCAGAATTAGCAAAAAAAGTGGGTTTGGAAACAGATGATTTTGTAATTGGTTTTGTGGGGCGTTTTGTACCTGAAAAAGGTATTATGACGCTTTTAGATGCTTTAGTAAAAATTAAGGATAAATCTTGGAAATTCTTGCTTTTAGGAAGAGGAGAGTTAAAAGATGAAATATTGCAAAAAGCCGAAGAGAAAGAAATCAAAGACAGAATTATATTAGTTGAAAGCGTTCCCCATGACGAAGTTGCAGACTATATAAATCTGATGAGTACTTTGATATTGCCATCAGAAACAACTTATAAATTTAAAACCTTAACTTCAGTTGGTTGGAAAGAACAATTTGGGCACGTAATCATCGAGGCGATGGCTTGCAAAGTACCTGTAATTGGTTCCGACTCAGGAGAAATTCCCCACGTAATTGGCGATGCAGGATTGATATTTCCAGAAGGTAATGTTGATGAATTAGCCAATCGTTTAGAACAGTTAATAGACAACCCCGAGTTAACAGAAAATATTGCTCAAATGGGTTATGCAAAAGCAATGGCACAGTATACAAATATTGCTTTAGCGAAACAACAATTAGAATTTTATCAAGAACTATTAAATAGTTAGGAGTTAAGAGTGAGGAGTTAGAAGTTGAAA
>JBCCLY010000623.1:0-3115 GCA_039026655.1 Cyanobacteria bacterium P01_C01_bin.38
CCAATGGAGTACGAGTACTAAATAACGATATTCACAGCGAATGGGGTATACCCGATAAGATAATCGACAAAGTTTCTGCTAAAGAACTAAGGGAATTACGCAGACGCGAATAGTCTTATCGAAATAATCATTTACCTGTTGACGTGAAAAACCGTACAGTCATACTCGTAGATGACGGTATAGCTACGGGTTCGACAATACGTGCAGTCATTACTTTGATACGACAACAACAACCCAAGCGGATAATCGTAGCGGTTCCCGTTGCACCAAAGAGTGTGTGTAAAGAACTACAAGCGGAAGTTGATAAGCTTGTATGTTTGAAGATGCCAGAACCTTTTTATGCTGTGGGTTTGTGGTATGACAATTTTTCACAAACGAGCGACGAACAAGTACATAAACTACTTGAAAAATCTACAGCAATGGCTAATACAGCATGAAATTATGTGTATGGGGCAATGGGCATAGTGCATTGGGCATTGGGAATAAATAGTCATCAGTAATTTTACTAAGAGCATTTGCTTTTAAAAACGTTTTTTTGCAACCGACATATTATTTGGGAGGATATAGCAATGACTACTAGTGTTTTAAATCATGTTGAAGAAAAAATAGTTTCCATTCCGATTGGTTCTTTCAATTTACAGGCTGAATTGGTAATACCATTAAACGCTCGGGGTATAGTTTTATTTGCACATGGTAACGGTGTCGGACGCTATAGTACTCGCAATCGCTATTTAGCTCATCTGCTGCGTCAAACAGCAGGAGTTGGAACTGTATTGATAGACTTACTAACTCCTCAAGAAGAAGCAATAGATTTACGCAGCAAGCATTGTAGTAGTAACGTGCAGTTTTTAGCAAAAAGATTAATCGGTGTAACTGATTGGTTGCTGAATAACCCTAGCACTAGTAATTTGAAAATTGGTTATTTTGGCGATACCTTCGGTGAGCTTCGCTTAACGCACTGGTGGAGGAGCAGCATTACTTGCAGCAGCAGAACATCCTATGGCTATCGGAGCAATAGTTTCGCGCAGTGGGGAAACCTGTTTAACATCAGATGTTCTAAGTTACATACAAGCTCCAACCTTATTAATTGTTGGTGAAAATGATTTACCCTTAATTGCAATGAATCAAGATGCATTGACACACATTAGAGCAGCGAAAAAACAGCTAGAAATGATTCCCGGTGCTTCTCAACAATTCAGCGAACCTGGTGCTTTAGATGAAGTTGCTCGTTTAGCAAGTTGTTGGTTTAATTATTATCTTGCATCACATCAACAACGAGAATTATCAATTCATGCCATGCCTTAGTGTCAAATTAATTACAATTAGCTGATAGTTATTAGACATCGCCGGAAAAGAATGTAGATACGTATTAGCAAAGCGTGCCCGACAGGGCACAATTTTACGTCTGGTACAAGCGTTATAGCTGAAGCATATTTATTTTTCGGAGAGGTCTACTGTTAACTGTTAAAGCTTATATCCAATCTGACGTAGAAAATCTTTTCGTTCCATCATATCTTTAGAGGATTCTACACCTTTGGGAGCAAAACCATCTATAACACCAATAATACCCCTTCCTTGCTCAGTTTCTGCCACAATTACTTCTACGGGATTAGCAGTAGCACAGTAAATAGTGCAAACTTCAGGAACTTGTCTGATGGTATTAAGAAAATTCATCGGATAAGCATTTTTTAACAAAATAATAAAGCAGTGTCCGCAGCCTACTTCTAAAGCATTTTTCTGAGCAATTGATTGTAAATATTCATCATTTCCTGAATGTCGAACTAAACATTCTCCCGATGCTTCACAAAAAGCCAATCCAAACTTGACTTGTGCTACCTGTTGTATCATGACTTCATGTAAGTCTTCAACAGTTTTGATAAAATGACTTTGACCGATGATGATATTACAATCTTCAGGAATTTTTACTGCAACTGTTTCAAATTTCATAATCTATTAAAGCTATTAGAGAATACTTGTAAATGATTATTTTTTGTTGAGATAATCTTTATTTATAGTAAAAAATAATTATGGGGAAATCGTGAAGGTGATATCTCCCAGGTTAAATACAATCAAATTTATTTTTCAACTTACTCTTCCTCACAAAATCCTCATTATCTTTTCATAGGACAAATCCAGGTCACTAGAAAATAAAATTACATGGCTATTGACATATCAAAATCCATTTCCCAAATAAAAAAAGCTTTAAATATTATTAAGATGACATCTTAAGTAATAATACTCATCGTATTATTTTTATCAAACATTATAAGCAATAATTCTATTATGCATCGGATATTACCCGTTTTGCTCTGCATTGCATCTGTAGGTTGTGCTGCAACAACTGACAATAAAGCAACAACAAAAACCACCTCAGAAACAACCCAAGTATCGCAAGTATCTGAAACAGAGGATAAATCAGCAACAACATCAACAAAAGAAACAGTTATCGCTCAAGGGCTTAACTGCGATGATTCTGCAAATTTAAACCAGCAACAAATGAATCAATGCGCTCAAATCTCTTACCAAGAAGATGATAAAAAATTGAATCAAGCTTATCAACAGTTGCTGCCAAAATTACCAGAATCTAGGCGTGAAAAGTTGAAAAAAGCACAACAGCTATGGATTCCGTATCGCGATGCTAAGTGTGATTTTGACAGGAGTGCAGTTGAAGGAGGTTCAATGGCTCCTACTATTTATTACGGGTGTTTGGGAGATACTACAGCAGCCCGTACCAAACAATTGAACGGATATTTAACCGAATTGACGAACTAATCTGTCCTAGCATTCTGCACTGATATATAGAGTTTATCTCCATTACAAAATCTCCTCTGTCTTTTTTTGATGGAGGAGAATATTTTTAACTTTTCAAAAATAATATGTTTTAGATTGCGGCTACGTGTGACGCAACCGCATACTTTCTTACTTTCTATTCGATAGACTTTAGCCCTCTTCTAAGAAACCACCAACCAAATTCCCAGCTATCCAGCCACGACCTCTGGTAAGCTCGTACCAGCCATTCCTTGTGCGACCAGTAAGAGTGAGTGGTGTTCCATTGCGATAGTAATTGAGACGGCGGCTACCAACACCTGGACCACTACGGATATTTGCTCCACCA
>JBCCLY010000624.1:0-3109 GCA_039026655.1 Cyanobacteria bacterium P01_C01_bin.38
GGTAATTCCTGACGTAAAGCTGCAATTTCGTTTTTGTATTGGGGAAATCCGACTACACCGGCACTAAAACTAACTTTACGTTTATCTAATTCCAGACATTGGGAAACATAAGTTTGACGGGATACCCATTCGGGATGAAAAGTAGCCCATAACGCTAAACTATCTTTGTTGCAATCTTCCACCCAATCCAAATTACAGGAAAGATTGGTTTGAATAGCGACTTTGTTAACGTGAGACATTTGGGTTAAGTTAACCAAAGCTTGTTGATAGTGCTTGTGGATGAGAGCTTCACCCCAAGGAGTAAATAAAATCGAAAATTGATGCTGGGGATGTTGGGATATCCAGTTAACGAAACGCTGTAATTGTTGTTTGTCTAAGTTTGATTCTGCTGCTGTTTGCTGACGTTTCGCGAAAGGGCAGTATTCGCAACCGTAGTTACAGCTGATGAGGGAGCCACGGTAGAGGATTGTTAGGTGCATTTTTTCAAGTTTTTTAAGGTTTAAAATTGTAACAAGTAATCGTAATAATCTGGATCTTGTCTATCAGCTATAACTTCGATATCTAATTGCTTTAAGCGTTCAATCATCTTATCGCTTAAATAATTATCTGAAACATCAAGGGTATCCAAATTCTTTATAAATGGACAATTAAGTAAAGCTGCTGCTCCTTCATCATCTAAGCTTCCCATTGAAAGGTCTAATTCAACTAAATTTTCTATAATTGGGGAATCTACTAAACCGAAAGGAACGTTATTTAAAAATGGTGGTTCATATTTCCAATTACGTATTCCCAAGTATTTAAGTTTAGGAAATATTTGAGAAAAAACTTGCATGAGTTCTTTAATACCCAAGCGAGATAAAGTATTACCATTATCGTCTGTAATAGCCCACAACTCAAGATATTCTAATGCGGGTAATTCAAGGTTATAAATTTTATAGATTAGCTCAATATCAATATCATTACATTCAATAATCAGTGCTTTTAAATTTTCATGTCGAATGTAATTTATTTCTAATCCAAATGTATTTTTATTGTAAGTATATGTTCTGCAATAACTAAACCTAATTTTAAGGGTTTCTAAATTTGGATAAGCCAATAAAATATAACTGATATTAATGTTGTAAGTTGGATAACATCCCCAATCATAAATATCCTCTAAACATAAAGCCTTAAGGTTAGTTAGTTTTTTGTTAGCGTTTAACAATGCATCTACAAGAGATAAATCTTTTGTATACCAAAATCCTATTACCAAAGCTTGTATCTGGTGAGCTAGGGAACTTCGTTGTAACAATTCTAATTTTTCTGGACTAAGAATGGGTTTACTCAAGAAATCGCAGTCAGATACTCTTATAGCATAGGCAGTATTAATCGTATCAGTAATACCAATTTCAGGCTCGAATTCTATTACTTTACGATTAGCAAATGTAGTTATATAATTATTTGAAAATTCATAATACTTTTCAAAACTAGTCCAGAATTTATAATCTTTTAAAGCTTGTCTAACTTGAATTTCTTCTTTATCTTGTAATAATTTATAAGCATATTGCCTAATTCTTGCTGATTCATGATTCAAAGTCTTGATTAATGTATCCAAACCCACATCTCCATAATTTAATGCTTCCTTCAAAGCCGAAATTTGTACATCAATATCAGAACTCGCCAACTTTCTTTTAACACCTTCAATTCCTCCTAAAACAGCACCGTGAATTGGTGGTGGTGAATTTCCTCCGAGTACTGCGTCGTATTGGTTGGGTTGGTTTTGATTGTTTGTCATGGTTTTGTTTTATATGATAGTTTCGCGTTATTTCGGTAAATGTAGAGACGCGAAATTTCGCGTCTCTACACACGTTTTGGTTGTCATTTCAATTCATATCTCTGCATCAATTGCCGCACTTTGTCGGAAAACAACCATTCCCCAATGGCATCGGAATATTCGACACCTGTTTGACTCAATCGCAATATTCCTTTGTCTTCAATGGCTAAATTCAAATCAATTAATTCCGACAATTCCGGGAAATCATCTAAAGCTTTTGTATTAAATCGCGTTTGATATTTACTAAAATTCAATCCTTCATGAGAAAGTAACGATAATAAAATGTATCTCCTGCGCTTCTCTTCGCTATCTAATTCAAAGCCGTAATTAACAAAATCAAAGGAATCTTCCGGTGTTTGAATATACCCTTGCAAAATCTCGCGGATTCCTTTTCCTCCTACGGCGTATTCGTTGGAATAATGCAAATCATCGGTGTAGGAGCGTGCGCCGCATCCGATTCCTACCATTCCGTCTTGTTGACAGCAGTAGATTGGAGAGGGGGTAGAGGGGGTAGAGGGGGAAGAGGGGGTAGAAATTTTTTGGAACATTCGCATTGATTTTTGGGTGTATCCTTGTGATAAAAGGAAATCCCTTCCCTGACGGTAACAATTCAAGCGGATGTCGTGCCATTCTTTTTCTGAGGTTCCCAATCCGGTGAGGGGACGCACGTAGAGGGGATACAAAAATATTTCTTCTGGTTGAAACTGCAACGCGGCGCGTATAGATTGCAACCAGGTTTCGACTGTTTGTCCGGGTAATCCGTAGATTAAGTCTATGTTGATGGTGGGAAAACCAGCGGCTCGCATTCTTGTCAGTGCTGCTTCTACTTCAGCGGTGGTTTGACGGCGATTAACTGCTGCAACCTCCGATTCAAAGAAGCTTTGCACGCCGATACTGGCACGGGTAATACCTCGCGATCGCAACAACTTTAACTTGTCTTTGGTGGCGGTTTCTGGTGACATTTCTACAGATATAGGAATATGTTGCAAATCCGCTCCCATCGTATCTTCGGCGACATTCAATACGGTTTCAAGATGGTGAATTGGTAGCTGAGTTGGCGTACCTCCACCAATCGCTAGACGTGCAAATGAACTTTTTCCTAAAGCTGCTTTGACGTGTTTGGCTTGTTTTTGTAGGGTGTTGACGTATTGAGTCACAAAATCTTCGTTGTGGGTGACGGTGGTGAATAAATTGCAGAAACCACAGCGCATTTCACAAAAGGGGATGTGAATGTAGAGGAATAATGCGTTTTTGTCTTCTTTATTCCATACGTCGGTGAGGGGTTTTTGGGGAGAA
>JBCCLY010000625.1:0-3106 GCA_039026655.1 Cyanobacteria bacterium P01_C01_bin.38
ATACATTGCCAATAAGAGAGTTTCTCAAAATATTAGCGATGCAATATCCACTATATTTCAAGACAAGCAACTGCTCAAAAGATATAAGGTCAAAAATAATTTTTAACCCTTACTTTTAAAACGAAAAATCTAGCCCAACAAATTCATGCAGTCATATCAAAGGCGAAATATTCAACAGTATACAAAAGTCAACTAACTTTTATATATCATCCCAACCGCCATTTTGATAAGATGTCCTTCTTAGACAGTCGCAAGTAGATTTTTAATTTTATTATTCACATTAAGCGGCGTTAAAGCCAACAGGATCGAACAAAGTAAATATTTTTTATGCTGTTTATAGTTATGTTATGACAGAAATTCTTTATAGTTCTCCTTTATTATCCTAAGTTATGAAATTTTATATTGAGCCAATCTCATTCTCTCACAACTTTGTAAATTAATGTTCTGCCCACACATAGAATATATGTTGTATCCCGCAATTAAATCGCTGCTCAATTCTTAAAATGCATATCACTATCTAATATTTATACAAATATTTACATTACTATAAAAATTTTAAAGATGATTAATTTGAAAAAGGGGTTGACAAAGTGACAGTTATATAATTTGTCAAATTATTTTTATAGTAGATGACTTTATATCGAAAATGTTTAAAAATGTTAAGAGAAATTTTGCTCAAAGTTAGCTAGACATAGTTTCTCCAAAACGAGTCCGGCATAATTCTTCTAAGATGCCTTCGATCGGGATTTAACTATGCCATTGCTATAGTGGGGGCAAAGTTATGGCTTATCTTTATTGCAAAAGATCGAAGTTAAATAATTAAAATAATCAATTAACTAATATTATGAGCAACGGTAAAAGTCCCGATTCAGATAAATTATCTTACAAATTGCAAGAAGTTACAGATGCAATCCACGAATACTCAGCCATTTCCCAAGGAGATATATTAGCAATTCTGGCATTACTTAGACAGTTAGAAAAATTGCATCGAGAAGTTAGAGACGGTATTTTTCAAGAAAGTTTACCGTCAAATCGTCAAGCACTTTACTCACTTTTAAAAGACATTGAAGCAGAAGGAGGATGGCCTTACATCGAACGCATGAGAATTCAAAATTTGATGGTGAATTTGGAAAATATTGAGGAAGAAGATAGTTGAGATTGGGGAATGGGGAATGGGGAGTAGGGAGTAGGGAGTAGGGAGTAGGGAAGAAGAGAAATATTTACCCAATTGTACTGTCAAACCTCTACTCCTAACTCCTAACTCCTAACTCCTAACTCCTAACTCCTAACTTTTAACTCCTAATTCCTAACTCCTAACTTTTAACTCCTAACTCCTAACTCCTAACTCCTAACTTTCTCAACTAATACCTTGGCAAAGTTTGCGATCGCGCCCTTCAACATTGCGATTGTATCTGAGATAATCACCTACCCAGTGACAACCTTTTGCTAGGAGGTTTTTGAGGTCTAAATTCCATAGAACAATTGTATTGTCGTCGCTTGCGGATGCTAAAGTTTGACCATCGGGGCTAAAGCTAACGTCTAGCACGGGAGCCTGATGTCCGTTAAGAGTTTTGATTAATTTACCTTCACTGCTCCAAAGTTTTACAGTGCTATCCCAACTAGCAGCAGCCAAAATTTTTCCATTGGGGCTGAAGGTGACATTACTAACGCTATCGCCGTAGCCTTTCAATAAAGTTTTTAATAATGTGCCATCCCAACGCCATAATCTTACGGTATTGTCCCAACTCGCAGAAGCAAGCAAATTATCGCTAGGGCTAAAGCTGACACCTAATACCCAACCGGAATGAGGTAAAAATGTTTTTAACAATACACCATCTCGTTTCCACAATTTTACGGTTTGATCGTCGGAACCGGAGGCTAAAACCTGAGAATCGGTACTAAAACGAACGCTATTTACCCTTTCTTTATGTCCTTTCAAAGTTTTAAGCAGTTCACCTTGTTGATTCCATAGTTTTACGGTTTTATCTTTACTAACAGATGCAAGTAACTTTCCGTCGGGGCTGAAACTAATACTCGTTACGCTGTCATTATGTCCTTGAAGAGTTTTGATTAATTGTCCGTTTCGCTGCCAAAGTTTGATCGTTTTGTCGTAGCTTGCTGATGCTAGGATTTTGCCGTTGGGGTGAAAACTAACGCTTGCGACTCTATCGGAATGTCCTAATAAAGTCTTATAAAGACGGGTATCAAATCCAGTCTTTTTTGGTACTCGCTGCCACAGTTTTACCTTATTGTCGCGACTGCTAGAAGCTAAAATTTTACCATCGGGACTCCAAGCAACACTTAAAACCCGGTCTGAATGTCCTTCCAAAACTGGTAATTTAGGAGGATTTAAACTCCAAAGTTTAACGCTTTTGTCATAACTTGCCGATGCTAGTAACTTATTATCAGGACTGAATGAAACGCTGACAACAGCATCGCTATGACCTTTAAAAGTTTTGATTAACTTACCACTATTAACATCAATTAGATTAATAGTATTGTCATCTCCTGCGGAAGCCAGCTTTTCGCCTTTAGAATCAAAATTCAAACTCCAAACTATACCTTTATGCTGCTCTAAATTTTTATAAGGACGGTATGTGAAGCCGGTTTCACCGTCTTTTCGCTCGCGTTGCCAAAGTTTAACAATTCCATTTCTTCCAGCAGAAGCTAATATTTTACCGTCTGGACTAAAGTTAACAACAGTTATTCCTTGTTCATGACCGGGTAAAGTTGTTAATAAAGTACCATCTACTCTCCATATTTTCACGGTATTGTCATCGCTGGCTGAAGCAATAAACTGACCGTCAGGGCTGAAAGTTACCCAGTTTATCCAGCCTTGATGTCCCCGAAGGCTTTTTAATAATTTACCGTCGCTGCGCCAAATTCTTACAGTTTCATCTTTACTGCCGGTAACTAGTAACTTGCCATCGGGGCTAAAGCTAACTTTATCAACCCAATCTGAATGACCTAAAGTAGTTACAGGTTGGCGATCGAACTCTCCCGTTGTGGGATTTTTGCGCCAGATTTTCACGGTATTATCGCGACTAGCAGAAGCTAGCAAACTACCATCAGGACTAAAAGTCAAACTGGTAATGCTTTCATCGTG
>JBCCLY010000626.1:0-3097 GCA_039026655.1 Cyanobacteria bacterium P01_C01_bin.38
ATCACAGTAAAAAAATATTACGATTTAACCAGTAATTAAGGAAAATGTTAACTATATACTTTCTCAATTAATATATATTAATATAGATTGAATTTATAGAGAATTATTTTCATTTATTTTACCCATGAGGTTTTTTGCGTGATGTTGCAAGTCAAAAACCTGTCGGTTTCTTATCGAGGTAATTATGCAATTAGAGAAATTAACTTTAATTTAGAACCCGGTCAATTAGTCGGTGTATTCGGACCAAATGGAGCAGGAAAAAGCACCATGATTAAAGCAATGTTGGGTTTAATTCCAGCAACTAATGGTGTAGTTACTTTTAGAGGTAATCCCCTCAAGCAGAAATTGGATAAAGTTGCTTATGTTGCACAGCGCTCGCAAATTGATTGGGATTATCCAGTAAAGGTGAAAAATGTGGTGATGATGGCTAGGACTATCCCCACAGGTTTATTTCGCTATCCTTCCCGTCAGTCAAGAGAACTGGTGCAAATGGCATTAAAAAGGGTAGAAATTTGGGATTTAAGAAATAGACAAATCGGTGAACTTTCCGGTGGACAGCAACAAAGAGTTTTTCTCGCCCGTACCTTAGCTCAAGAAGCAGAAATATTCTTTTTTGACGAACCATTTGTAGGGGTGGATCGGAAAACGGAAAATATCATTTTTGAAATTTTTCATGAGTTACAAGAGCAAGGCAAAATTGTCATGGTAGTGAGCCACGATCTAGGAGAAAGCATCAAGAATTATAGCGATATTTTACTTCTAAATAAGAAAATTATTGCCTTTGGTCGTCGTGAGGAAGTGTTGAATCAGCGCAATCTTGATATTACTTACGGAAATTATACTTTACCATTTGATTTTTAACAATTAAGAGAATTTTTAGTCAAAGTTACTACCGAAGTAATCCCACTAAAAAAACAGCTAATAAAACTAATAAAAATTTAGGTAGAGGAAAATCAAATGTTGGAATGGTTTTTAGAACCACTACGTTATGAATTTATGGTCAACGCCATTTTAGTTGGCGTGATATTGGGAGTTTTATGTGCTGTTGTTGGTAGCTATATGATTGTCCAACAATTAGGAATGATGGCACATGCAATTTCTCACTCCTTAGTTGCGGGTTTACCGATAGCTTTTGTTTTAGGTTATTCCCTTTCTTCAGGTGCAATTGTTGCAGGGATTTTGAGCGCTATTTTTATGGCTTGGATTGAGTCGCGCTGCAAAATTAAATTAGATACGGCATTAGCAATTATGCTATCTTCCTTTTTAGCTCTAGGGGTAGTTTTAGTTAGTATCTTACCTGGTGCAAATCGTATTGACTTAGTTCACGTTCTCTTTGGCAATATTTTAGGGGTTAATCAAAACGACCTCTGGAATACTTTAATTACAACATTGGTAATTCTAGCAGCAGTTGTATTATTCTACAAAGAACTCTTATTTTATACTTTTGACTCTTTAGGTGCCCAAGCTGCTGGAATGCCCGTACAAATTTATTATATTGCTACGATCAGTGCGATTACGATTACTATTGTCGCTAGTTTAGAAACAGTTGGCTCTTTACTAGTAATTGCGATGTTGATTGGACCTGCTAGTACCGCTTATCTGTTGGTCAAAGAACTAAATATAATGATGATATTGGGTTCTTTTTTTGGGGTTACTTCGAGTGTAATCGGAATGTATTTAAGTTACTATTTCGATACTCCTTCCGGTGCTTCTATTGTGTTGGTGATGTGTATTTTCTTTATGCTGGCATTTCTATTTAGTCCTTCTCAAGGTATTTTGACTGAACCCCATACACCATTAGGTAAATTATTAAGAACTGGAAAATAGCGGAAAATGCGGTCTTGGAAAGCCACTGCGTTGCGGTGAGACTAGTTGGGGGTGTCGGTTTCCGTCCCCCCTTCCTAGCGTTCGCGGAGCGTCTCCCGGAGGGAGATACCCGGAGGGAGGTTCCCGCAGTACGTAGCAAGTGGCGTGTTTCCCCAAGTAGAGCAATTTTCCAAGACAGGATTTAGAATATAAAGGTTTTATTGCTTATAAGTAGTTAAACAAAATTAATTACACATTGTCATTGCGAGTGGAACGGAGTGAAACGAAGCATTCACCTGAAAGATGCGGCTCAATGTCCTATCGGACACGCTCCGCTAACGCAAGGGCTGCGATTACTATGTCCTATCGGACACGCTCCGCTAACGCTTCGCTCGTAATGACGGTAAATATTTTTGTTGACTTACTTAGAACTTCCAATAAAAAAATGTCCAACCGTCGGTTCTTTGTACGTACCTGCGGTGTTCATCTTTTCTAGTAACTATACTGTAAATGACCCCAAAATTCTCGAAAGTTCTAATCTAACAGAAGTGGACCAAGAATTCAGATTTGCCGGTGCTGATAGTATTAATTTAAAACTTTTATACGAAAATAGCAAGGGTAGTACGCAGCAATTTAAATACATTATTTGAGCCGTTATCCTAATAATAATATTAATACAGAATCCTTATCTGGTTACACAAATTTTGATTTTAAATTACGAGTACTTATAAGTGAAAACCTACGCTTAATGGTAGTATAGAAAACATTTCTGACCAAAGATTTCAATTATTCCTGAGCTTCCCTGATGCAGGTAGAATTATACAAGTTGGTATGAATTATAAGTTTTAATAAATTGAGCATTGGGCATTGGGCATTGGTAATTGATAATTGATAATTGATTATGAGTAACTACAATTCTTGGGTAACACCATTAAATAATCAAAGTACAGAAGATTTACTAACAGGGGGAAAAGTTGAATATGAGGATATTGATTGCAGTTGTGATGTTTTATCATCGTTACTGTACACTTTATTTCAACAAAATTGGCAGCAGGTAGAATTAGGGCACGTTGCTCAAGGTGGGGTTTTAGAATTAGAATTTAACAATCCACCTAAAATTTGTATTCTTTATGATGGTTATCTCACAGTAGTAGCTGAAGGTTGGCATTTGCACTTGTGTATTGATGAAACTTTTGGTGGTCCTAATGGTGAAACTCCTTTGGAATTAAGAAGACAAAGAAGAATTAGTCGAGCAGCGTTATATCGACGTTTTAATAAACATGGAAAACCA
>JBCCLY010000627.1:0-3096 GCA_039026655.1 Cyanobacteria bacterium P01_C01_bin.38
GCCATTGGTAATCCTTCAACATCTGAAGGTAAAACAAATAATCCAGCCCCCCTAACAATCTCGGCTAAACGCGCTCCTCGAAGCTCTCCCGCAAAAACTATGTTGCGGTTGTCTGCAACTTTTTCTAATAGTTGTGAAGTAAAAGACTTCGTATTACTTACACCTCCCGCTAAAACCAACTTCCAGTTTTGTGGTTGTAATTTTCTGAAAGCTTCTACAAGTAGCTCAGGACGTTTTTCGGGTACCAATCTACCCAGAAACAACATATATTTTCCTCGCTCAAGTCCCAATTTGCTACCGTAAGCAAAATCTGGATCTGACCTTGCATAGCTTGCCGGAGCAGTAGGAATATATACAGATTCTCTTCCGTAGGTTTGCAAAAAATAGGTCTTGAGCGCATCGGAAACTGTAATTATTCCGTGAGCGCAATGTGCTGCCGTTCGTTCGCCCATTTGAATCAAACGGGTAGAAAAATTACCCCATTTAGCCCGTTGCCAGTCTAATCCATGACAGGTCACGACGATTTTTGATTTCGACGTAATTCTAGATAAGCCTGTAAATAAAGATGGGCCTAAAGCTTGAAAATGAATGATGTCATATCTTTTACCAGTAGCTGCTACAGCACCGAGAGCGGACGTAACAAAAGCATCTACGCCTCTCATTCTTACATCTGGTAAAGAAATAACTTTTACACCCTCATAATCATAATTCTCTAGCCAAGAACTATCGGTATAAGAAGAACGAGCAAACAGATCTACACTATGACCGCTCGCTACCATACGGGGAAACACTTCGGCACAGTAATGTTCAATCCCACCCTGTCTGGGAGGTAGACCTTTTGCACCAATTACAGCAATTTTCATTTTTTGCTCGTTTTTGCTCTCAATTGAAGTTTATAAGTGCTAAACGTTGACAAACTTTTTCTGAACGTTCCAACGTTGCCGCATTTGACTGTAAACTTGATTGACTACAGTACTTGCAGCATAAGGCGCAGCTATTTTTACACATTCAGATATTGGATAACTTTCTGGATGCATGACGACTTTACGTAAAGCCGACGCGATACATTGAGGTGTTCGCGTTTGACAAACAACCCCACTATTGTTCGTTAGCAACGAAGAAGTTTCTCCAGCTTCAGTGGTGACGATTGGAGTTCCACAAGCAAGAGCCTCTAAAACTACAAACGGCAATCCTTCAAAAGCACTGGTTAGAACAACAGCATTGCAAGCACGGTGTAAGTTAGATAGTTCCTGTTGTTGAACTATTCCCAACATCGTTACTCGCTCTTGAAGTCCTAAAGAATTAATTTCAGCCCGTACTGTAGCAGCCAATTCACCCTCACCTGCTATCAATAAATGAATATTCGCCTCGTCCAATGCTTTTATAGAACGTATTAGTAATAAAGGATCTTTTTGCGGATGCAACCTTCCAGCAAACAGGATAAATCGCGTATTTTCGTCTAAATTCAATTTTTTTGCCAACTCGCACCTTATTCTATCGCGCTCTTGAGATGAAACAGGATAAAACACCTTTTCATCAAAAGTATTGTTCAACAAGCTCACCCTGTCGGATATATCAGGATAACGCTGTTGATAAAGCGATTTAGAGTTGCTATTACACGAATAAATACGATCGAATTGTCCAACTAATAGACGTTCTAAAGCAAAGTAAGCTGCCGGTAATCGCCGCCACAAAATAGCATTTTTATCCGTAGCAGATGTCATCTGCTTTTCTATATCGTTTTGAATAAATAAAGTTTTTTCCCCTTTCCATTTGAAAGTAGCTAAAGTTGGCTCCAATCTGTAAAAGTGCATAAAATCAGAGGCATAACAACGTCCTATCATCGCCGCTGTATATTTAACCGTCGTCGGTACCAAACCTCTAAAGTTATCATCTTCAACTACAAACAAAGGCAGAAAATCAATTTCTCTGCCTCCAAATTCTCTTTTTTGCCATTTACCTAAAGTTTCATTTGTGTTATCTGCCGTTCCAACAAGTCTCACCTCAAAATCTGAAGGAGCATACTTGATAAAAGTATTGATTAATGTTTGTATTCCTCCAATTGTAGTGTTCCAAGGATTATATTGGTAAAAAATTGTTAAAACAGGTTTACGCATTTCTAACCATCCTGCACTTTGAGTATTAAGCGTGCAAATTGTTCCTATGGGATTGTTTACTTTCGCTCTATTCTCTTGCCATTTTAAAATAGTCCTTTGAGCAAAAAATTTACTCCTCCGATAGCAGTACTTTTTATAATTTCAGCAATCAACTTTGCAAACTCAATTTTAATAGTAATTTCAGCAATCCTTTAGCAGTTAGGGTAAGAATATTTATCTAAAACGCAACTGTACGTAAAATAAATACTATTTGTGTAATTAGAAATTTATCACACCTTTAAAATCGTAATATCAATGAACTTTAAAGTCACTCTAGCTTACCCAATCTTTATGAATTTTTTACTTACAAAGTATAAAAAGCATCAATATAATTTTGAATGTATGTTAGCATACAATAATTTTGTAAATAAGAAAACAAAATAATTCATGTCAAGCATACTAGCTTTATAATATCTTAATATATAAATCCGTAAAAACCCCAATAGGATTTTATTTATTTTGGTTAATAAGATAATCTAATGTCCGATAGATATTTAGGTAAAAACCGCGTTGTCTAAATATATACCTATGTAAAAGGTTACTACATATAAAACAAACGCCTAAGTTTATATCTATTAATGTCTATATAGACCTATTAGTTAGAAACTATATACAAATAACCAATTGATACATACTGGGAAATATTTGTTACGGTTAGTTTCTTTAAACACATACAATTAGAATAGTTTTTAAAGATAATTAATTGATTGTATATTTTATAGGTTTGTAGTTGGCGCTGCCTTCGCTCTGAGGACTAAAGTCCCAACTACGTGCCTTCGGAGCGTGTCCGATAGGACATACCCATCAACATTTATGGGACAAACCACTAGTACTCGTTTTCATTAAATTTGATGGGTTAGGACAAGCAGGGGGAGGAGGGGGAGCAGAGGAGGCAGGGGGAGAAAATAATAAAACCCTATGCAGATAAACCCGTCAAAAC
>JBCCLY010000628.1:0-3087 GCA_039026655.1 Cyanobacteria bacterium P01_C01_bin.38
ATATTGATACTACTGCTGGCTAAATCTCGAAATCAACTCTTCACGAGATAACTGTATTAACAACGGAGAAAATTCTTCTGGTGTTAAAGCTAACAGCGGTTGAATAATTGAATTCAATTCGTCATCTAAAGTACCAAATCTAGCTCTTAATAAATTTTCTATCACAGTACGACGTTCGTTTTTAACTCCTTCTTGTAATCCTTCGTTCCTTCCTTCTTGTTTCGCTTCTGCTAATCTTTCCAAATATATTGGTGATAAATTCATCAGTACCTCTCTATCTTCTTCGTCAGGAATTTGTTTAATTTCAATTTGAGTCTTTAAGCTCAATAATAAATCAATTGCTTTATCCCGTAAGGGATTATTCTCGGGAAGTGTTTTTAATTCTTCTATCGCTCTTTGCTGTACTCTTCCTTTTCCTAAAAGCCTTAACCATAAGGTTTCTGGTATTCGGGGTAGCTGATGAATGGCAATAATTACGGTTTTAAGATGCTCTCCAAGAAAATGAACCCCTGTACCAAAATTCTCTTCGTCTAAACTGGCTTTAAATCCATCTAATATTGTTGCCGATACAGTTGGTGATAAAATCCATAGTTTTGGTAAATTTTCTTCTTTTGTAGATACATTATCTCGTTTATTCTGACGTTCTACATCGGCAATAATGTAGAATAACTTATTCATACAGCTACGAATTTCCGAAATTTTTACCGCACCTCTAAATGGTTCTATAAGTGCCGATGTTTCGGCTATCTTGCCTAATAATCCCAATTGTATTGCATCTGCGCTGGGTTGAGGTGAAGGTGCAAAGTAAACGTCGATTTCCCTAATTTCTGCTGGTACTGCTTTGCTGGTTTCGATTTTTCCTAAAGGCTGTAATAATTCTTCAAGATAGTCCTTCGCGAACTGATCGTATGGGAACCTAGTCATTAGATGATGATTTTTTGCTGCTTCCCAATTTTATATTTATGTGGCGAGTATCCAGAAAAGCAACTTTAATATCACTCTAAATAAAGCTGACAAAAAAACCTCGGTTCCCAAACCGAGGTTATTTGAAGAATACCAAATGTCTACCGTTGTTAAAGATATTGAAAATTTCAAATCTTATTTATTCACATCAAAGCTACATAAATCAGGCTTTTGTGAACTTATGTAAACAATCTTAATGAAATCATTACAAAATGTCAATCAGCCTTGACACGGAAGTTTTTTGTGTATATTAGATGAATTCTAAGTAAATTACGGAGAGGGAGAGACAAGGGGATAAGGAGAAGAATATTTACTACTAACTCCTAACTCCTAACTCCTAACTCCTAACTGCTCACTGATAACTGTGTCTATAACTTTTGCAGCATCGGGGGGAATTTCTGTTACCAGACGAAACGGGAATTCTTCGGTGGAAGCAATTTGAGCGTAATCTGCTGTAAGAAACACTTTATATTTATCTGCTTCTGGAGTCAGTTGAGCGGCAAAGGCTAAAACTATAGCTTTGACAAATTTACGAATATCCGCAGCTTTTTCGCCGATTACTTCACCACCAGTTAAAGGAGTTAGTGGTTTTCCTTTCTGGCTTACGGTAGCGCTAGGATCTTTTACGCTTAAGTGCGTTCCTCCAACTACGCCAACCAACCATTTTGGTGAGGGAATCTTATCGAAACCAATTATTTGCTCGGTTAAAGCCGGGTTGGTTTTATCGGCGGAACTAGCTAAAACTAAGGTGGGAATCTCTATAGATTCTAATCCTGTTTCACCAAACATTAAAGAACTTGTGGGATTAAGAGCAACTATGCTTTTTACTCTTTTGTCGCGCAGTTGATAACTATTTTCTGGCAATTCTTGCGCTACACACTGAAGCCCTTGCCCAAAGCTCAAAATTGCTAAGTTCCCCTTCTTACAGCGTTTTCTGAGACTTTGTGGCTGCAAACGCGCTCCGGCAATAGATAAAGCGGTTCCACCTCCGAAAGAATATCCCACCACCATTACTTTATCGGTTGCGAGTTTTCCTTTGAGAGCATTATCTGCTGTTTTATCGATCTTTTCTAATTCATCTATTACAAAACTAATATCAAGAGGACGTTCTAAAAATTCTTGTGGTTTTAAAAGTCTGCTTTTACCCGCAATTGCTTTGTTGGTATTTGCTTCATTACTACCGGGATGTTCCACAGCTGCAACTACAAAACCATAGGATGCAAGATGTGAAGCTAAATAGCGTAATTCATGACGTACCGAACCCATACCGTGACTAAATATGATAACCGGCTTTTCTACACTGGCAATATTTGACCAATATATATCGACGGGAAGTTTTCTATGTCGTTTTTCATCGTTCAAATTTAATGTAAATTTTTCAACCTCACCGCTTCCCTGTTGAGTCGCGTCAAAAGGTAATGAAAGTTCGGGATCTCTACTCGCAAGTTGAGGCGCAATCGCACTCATAAACTGTTGAGTTTGCCAAAATGCTGTATTTAAACTTTTGAATACTTTAAATGCTTGAGATAGATTAATTTCTAAACGTTCGCCGGGATACGCTGCTATAGAAGAAAGCAAAGAAAATCCGTTGGGTTCGGTAGCACCATTAATCAGACTTTCTCTGAGGGCGATCGCTCCTGCATCGTCTTCTCGCTGTATCACTGTCGCTAAATCTTCCAAAATCGCTGAGCCGATTTGAGTATTAAGTAAATTATTCATAGCCGCAACATTAATAGGGATTTTTGCTCTTAATGCTCCCACAATCAAACTGCGCTGTCCTTCAGATAATTTATTGGTATAAGATTTAAAACTATCTGGAAATGCGCCTGTTTTTGCTACGTTTTCTAATTCAGAAATCGAAATAGATTCCGCAAACGCACCGTAACGCACTACTACGGTTTCCGCTGCCTGCAAGGGTTTATCTGCCAACTGTCCAATCATTAATGTACAAAATAAACGATTAAAATATCTTTAAACTTCTCCCACTATATTTCATTTATATTTGTACCTTTACTGATATTTTCTACGTAAAAATACCGTCAGTATACTTAAATAAATAAATCGCGAGATTTTAGTTTTAGCTTATTAATTCAATACATGACAACAATACAGATAGCCTGCATC
>JBCCLY010000629.1:0-3083 GCA_039026655.1 Cyanobacteria bacterium P01_C01_bin.38
AATTATACTGACATCTTGCACCATTCGCAACAAGCTAAAAGAAACCCGGTTTCTATTCGTGAAAACACGAATATCTCGTTATTTAACCGACAAGAAACCGGGTTTCTGAAACTGGTGCAAGATGTGAGTATAGGAATATCAAAATATTCGTAGTGGAAGCATCTTGCTCCCTTTCAATTTTCCAAAGAAAAAAAACCACAACTACCAACTACCAATTACCAACTACCTATTACCAACTACCAACTACCAATCTAAAAATGACTTTTTTAACCGATTACTTAGCATCAAGCATCCGTTTAACTATTCCTTTGGCGTTTGCGGCTTTGGGTGGAATGTATTCGGAGCGTGGGGGTGTGTTGAATATTGCTTTGGAAGGAATGTTGTTGACTGGGGCTTTTTCTAGTGCGGTGACTGCTTTTTATACTGGCAATCCTTGGTTGGGGGTGTTGGCTGCTGTTGTTGCTGGGGGGATGGTGGGTTTACTTCATGGTTTTTTGTGCGTGAGTTTGGGAGTAAATCAACTGGTGTCTGGATTGGCAATTAATTTGGTAGCGGGTGGATTGACATCGTTTTTTTCGCGGTTGGTGTTTGATGGTGGTAGCGCTCAAAGATTAGCGGGAATTGAAGCAATTAGTATTCCCACGCTGGCAAGTATACCGATTATCGGCATTTTGTTTCAACAAGATATTTTTGTATATTTATTGATAATTTTGATTGCTTTTAGTACATATTTTTTGTTTCATACCAGCCCTGGATTAAGTTTACGCGCTATCGGAGAATATCCCCAAGCTGCGGATACTGCGGGGATTTCAGTATTAAAGGTACGTTATTTAGCAGTAATAGCAAGTGGTTGTCTTGCGAGTTTGGGAGGAGCTTATTTAAGTTTGGTACAGATAAAATATTTTGCTGAAGGAATGACATCAGGAAAAGGATTTATTGCTATAGCTGCTTTAATTTTTGGTAGATGGCATCCTATCGGTACAAGTTTCGCAAGCTTATTATTTGGTGCAACCGAAGCTTTACAGTTAAGAATACAGGCTTTAGGAGTGAATGTACCATATCAATTTTTAACAATGCTTCCCTACGTAATTGCATTACTAGCTTTAATTGGTTTAGTCAGAAAATCTTCACCCCCCGCAGCTTTAGGAACTTATTATAAAAAGTAGGAATTGGGGATTGGGCATAGGGCATTGGTGATGGGTAAAAAAGGTATGTCCGAAATGAAGTACTAAATATTTCAATCGCTACTGCTATAGCATTCCTAAATCATTTGTGAGATTTTAGAAACCCGGTTTTTTGGAAAAACCGGGTTTCTGGCACCTAGTGCTTTGTGCCATTAATCTTGACGAGTTTGTAGTTGGCGATTTATCGCTCCAGAGCGCTAAAGCGCCAACTACAAACCTATCAGAATTAATGAAACGCACTACTAGCTTTCTCACGACTAATCTAGGATTGCTATATCTATCTTTATAAATAGACTCAAGCCTTAATTGGTTGTCGTGTTATAAAGATAGGAATTATCAAAAACAATAAATTTTACTCGATTTAAATAAATAATTACGTGAATACACTTACCAAAAACCGAAAATATTTGAATTGTTATTGATTTTCAATTTACTTTGCTAAGTAAGTTGGCAGAAATAAACTGGGGCTATATGACAGAATGTAAATTTGCCTCAAAGCCTTGCCCCTACTGCCCACTCCCTACTCCCTATTCCCTCGTCCTAATTACGATTTTCAACGCCAACCTACTTATATAAAAAATAAAAATTAATTTTTTTACAAAGGATTATTGATGCTATGTGGAGCTTGTTAAAAAATAAAATTTGGCAGTGGCGGAGTGTGTTAATAACTGCTCCGAGCGTTACAGCGATTGTGTTTTTGCTGCGTTTTAGTGGGCTACTGCAAATGCTGGAATTAGCTGCATTGGACCAATTATTTATCCGGCGATTGCCAGAGAAACCCGATAATCGGATTGTAATCGTAAAACTTGATGAGGAATCTATAGCTGAATTAGGGCACCCAATTTCCGATCGAAATCTAGCTCAAATTTTAAAGAATATCAAGCAGCATCAACCGCGTGCAATTGGGCTTGATATTTACCGAGATATACCAGTTGGTGAGGGTTATGATGCTTTAAAAAAAGTATTTGAATCTACACCGAATTTAGTTGGAGTCCAAAAATTAATTGATAGTGCAGATAGCTCGGCTGTGGATGCACCTCCAATATTAAAAAAACTCGATCGGCAAGTAGCAGCAAACGATTTTCCTATTGATGTAGATGGTAAAATTCGCCGCATCTTTTTCTATTTATCAAATGAAGAAGAAAGTTTATTTAGCTTTTCGTTTAGACTTGCTAACATTTATTTCAAAGACGTGAAAAAAATTGAGGCAGATGAGTTAGATAATGGTTGGATAAAATTTGGTAAAGTTATATTTAAACCTTTCACAAGCAATGATGGTGGTTATGTTCGCGCTCAAGACGAAGGTTTTCAAGTTCTGATAAATTACCGAGGAGATATAGAAAAGTTTCAAAGCATATCTATATCAGATGTTTTTCACAATCGCGTTGATGAAAAATTGATACGCGGACGTATTGTGCTTATAGGGCCAACCGCAACAAGCCTCAAAGATTTATTTTACACTCCTTATACCAGTAATCTATTCGCAACTCCCAGACGTATGGCTGGAGTTACGATTCATGCTAATGCTATCAGTCAAATATTAGATGCCGAGTTGAGCAATCGCCCTATAATCAAAACTCCGAATCAGCTAGTGGAATGGATATGGATTTATTTTTGGTCTTTATTAGGAGCTATATTAATATGGTCGTTCAGGTCGAGTAAGATAAAAATAATACCTTTGTCTACTCTTTTTCTGGCTGTTGGTTGTTTAGCTAGTATTAGCTATATTGCTTTTATTTACGGTTGGTGGATTCCGGTGGTACCGCCGATGCTGGGAATCATAGGCTCTACGGTTGGTGTAACTGCTTATTTAGCTCAAAATGCAAGTAAGATTCGTAAAACTTTTGGACGCTATCTGAATGATGAAGTTGTTGCTAATTTGCTCGAAAGTCGAGAAGG
>JBCCLY010000630.1:0-3082 GCA_039026655.1 Cyanobacteria bacterium P01_C01_bin.38
ACATAATGTTCGCCTTTGGGAATCTTGAATGTAGGTGCAACTTTTTTGGCAATATATTGATAATCAAAATCGTTCCATTCTGACTTTTTACCACCTGCGATACGCTTCGCTTCTAAATTCTCGTAAGCACCACCTGGTAAACCTGCTATTGCTTGTTTGATAATACTTACAGATTCGCGCATCTCGCCAATACGCACCACATAACGAGCCAAACAATCGCCGCTTTTATCCCACTTTACTTCCCAATCAAAATCGTCATAAGATTCGTAATGGTCAACTTTGCGTAAATCCCACTTTACCCCGGAAGCCCGCAACATTGGGCCGGAAATACCCCAATTAATCGCGTTTTCGCGACTGAGAACTCCTATTCCTTCAACTCTACGGCGAAATATTGGATTATTAGTAATTAGTTTTTCGTATTCATCTATCTTAGGTAAGAAATAATCGCAAAACTCCTGACATTTACTCACCCAACCATAAGGTAAATCGACAGCAACACCACCAATACGAAAATAATTGTTGTTAACCATGCGGTATCCCGTAACGGCTTCAAATAAATCGAGAATGAATTCTCTATCCCGAAGCGTGTAGAAAAACGGACTGTGTGCGCCAATATCACTAATAAAAGGTCCCAACCACAGCAAATGATTCACAATTCGCGCTAATTCCAGCATGATGACTCGGATATAGCTAGCACGTTTGGGAATCTGCACGTCAGCTAATTTCTCAACAGCATTAACAGTAACTGCCTCATTAAACAATCCACCGTAGTAATCCCAACGGCTAACATAGGGAACGTACATGATGTTAGTGCGATTTTCGGCGATTTTCTCCATACCTCGATGCAGATATCCTAAAACTGGTTCGCAATCGACTACATCTTCCCCATCAAGAGTGACAACAATTCGGAAACAGCCATGCATCGCAGGATGATGGGGACCAAAATTAATCGTCATCGGTTCGGTTTTGGTTTCGATTCTTGGCATCTTTTTCTCCCATATTTATAAGTAAGGGAATAGCGGAAAGTGCGGTCTTGGGGGTCTCCCCCAAGAGCAACTTTTCAAGAGAGGGAATAGGGAACAGGGAACAGTACTAAAACCCTATTAACCTCGTCTATACCTGTTACTAATATGGAGAATTAAGTTGGTGATGTCTTGTAGATTCGTCCGATTTTTTGTAGGTTTTTGGGGTATTTGTTTAGATTGGGGAGTAGGGAGTAGGGAGTAGGGAGTAGAAAATAGCAAGTAGCAAAGAAAATCTTTTTTCTGTTGCCTGTTCCCTATTCCCTGTTCCCTATCCCTTCAATACTTTCAACAAAACTCTTGGATGATAAAGTGCTAAAGGCGATTTAAGTAGATGACTAATTTCGATAAATAAAGTATATAAATCGGCATCTTGATTAATAGTTTGCATAAGTCGCTGATTGTACCAACCTAGAAGCTTAGAAACTTTACTTGGATTTCTTCTACCTGATGTTGTAGGAAAGCGAGAGTCACTTGCTGTTGCTACCATCCAATGATAATTGTTGCTTTTCGCTAAACTTTTTTGAAAATTACGAGGTATTAATTTATCTTTTGCCAGCCAATCTTTAAGTACCATTGCCGATAACGCACTTACCGTCATTCCTTGCCCGTAAACTGGACATAAGGCACAAACGGCATCACCTAATGTGACAAATCCATCTGGTAAATCAATTTGCTCGTAATGACGCTGACGGTTTGCTGTGGCACGATGAGCATAAATTGGAGATACAGGTTCTGCATTTTTTATAGTTTCGTAAAACTTATTACTTGGTAAACTGCTGGCAAATTCAAGAAAACCTTTGTTATCAAGTGCAGGAAAATCTCCTCCATAACCTCCTAAAGTCGCAATCAATTCGTCGCCTTCAATTGATGCTAAATATCCCAGGCGCTTATCGTCTGGAGGCTCTTGAGAAATCAACATTACTTTCCAATTATCGGTAAAATCATCTGGTTTTTTATATCTTCTGGTAGCGTATCCCAAATGAGGATTAATTACCGTTTCTGGTGGAGCTTTAAATCCTAAATCTTTTAACCATTGCGGTGAATTAGAACGACGACCGCCAGCATCTACTACCAAAGATGCTGTAAACTCTTTATATCTATCTTCAGTATTTTTAGCTAAGGGTGTTAGTTGCAATCCTGTAATCTGACTGCGATTGGAATCTGTGAGAAATCCGATGACGCGATGTTGTTCGAGAAACTGCACTTGAGGATAATTTTGTAACCTTTTACGAATTACCCATTCTAATAAAGGGCGGGAACAGGTAAATGAAACAATATCGGAAGGTTGCGTACAGTTGAGAGTCCATTTTCCTTGAATGTAAACATAAAATTCCCTTGCCCAATCAATAGAAAGCGCACCAGCAGCACTCAAATCTTCACCAATGCCGGGAAAAAGTTCTTCTAAAATCCGGTATCCCTTGGTAAATAAGACATGAGGCTGCACCGATTGCGGTACGCCTTTACGTTTATCCGGTTCTAAAGGTAGTTTATCGGATTCTATAATCGTTACTGATTCAAAGCTTTCGGCAAGCACGCGGGCTGCTAGTAATCCCGCTATGCTACCACCGATAACTACTGCTTTATCTTTTTTCATATATAGGAATCCGGTTTGATTTGTGAATCCTTCTTAGAGGATAGGGAATAGCGAACAGGGAATGGGGAATGGGGAACAGGTAATATTTATTTCGATAAATAACCGAAGCCCTTTCTCCTAACGGAGACGCTAACGCTAACGGGCAAAAGTCGCGAAGTAAAAAGTAAGAAGTAAAAAGTAAGAATTTTTAGCCCGGAACATGGTATAAAGCCTCGTCTTTTAAAGACGAATAAAAACGCGCATTATCATTCCGCCGAATCCTCTACCTTTTAAGTAGAGGTAGTACTTGTTACTTATTACTTACTACTTATTACTTGTGAAACATTTTCCCTGGAGTTACGCCAAGCAATTTTTTAAAATGTCGATTTAAATGACTTTGATTGGCAAATCCAACCATAAAAGCAACTTGTGCAATACTATATTTTCCCGTGAGTAATAATTCTTTAGCACGATTAACGCGAGT
>JBCCLY010000631.1:0-3081 GCA_039026655.1 Cyanobacteria bacterium P01_C01_bin.38
GTCTAAAACTGGTAATATCTGCTGTAATAACCGTTTTACTTGAATTTCGTTAAATTTCATTCCTTGTTTCAACCGATTATCAAGCAAAGAACGATAATTTTCTCCTTCTACATAATCTTGAACTAAAAATAAATATTCTTTACCATCGATACTCAATCGCAAAAGTTCGCGGAAGCGAGGTATTTGAGAATGTTGCAGTTTATATAAAACGCTGGCTTCTCGCTTAAAAAGTTCTTCCGATTTTTCTAAAACGTATTCAGTTTGAACTTGAGGAGAAAATTCCTTTAAAACGCAAGGCTCGCGAAAACGGTTAATGTCTTCTGCTAAATAAGTTTTACCGAACCCTCCCTGCCCCAACTGACGTACAACTACATAGCGATCGCCCAAAGTTATTCCCGGCTGAATACCTTGATTTTCTGGAGTATCAACCAACTTTTCACCGCAGTGCAGACAAAAGCGACTACCGGGAGGATTTTCATGTCCTTTCGAGCATTTTAAGGATGTCATGGAAGAGTTAGGAGTTAAGAGTTAGGAGTTAGGAGTTGGTAATGTAGAGACGTAGCAGTGCTACGTCTGTTAGGAGTTGTGGGAAATATATCTTAAAATAATAATTATGTCTTTAGTCCTCTTGAGAGGACTTTAGCTATGAGACAGGGACTTGCAGTCCCTGTTGGATGGGGAGATTAACGCGATCTTATAATTCAAAATAATTTATGCATGGTATAAACAAATATACTATTTGATCGTTTAAATAATTTTGAAGATAAGTTTAAAGCTTACCAATTCAAAATGTAAAATTTCAGTATTAAAACTACTTTACTTACTTTTAAAGCTACAGTCGCGGCACCATGAATTTCGTCAAAAAGCATAAATAGTAAATAATCAGCAGTAAGCACCAAATTAGTGATACAGCACTTTGCAGTTAAATGAGGTACATTCTTCTACTCCCTACTCCCTACTCCCTACTCCCTACTCCCTACTCCCTACTCCCTACTCCCTTATCACGATATGTTCTGTACCTCATTAAGATGAAATCTGCTGTAATTGTTAATTGACAATTGATAATTGATTTCATCTTTTACTAACTTCCTCCGATGCGAATGCATACCAAATTTGACCAAAAGTTTGCTGTCTGAGGTTCCCCTGTCTCTCTCCAGGAAATAATTTATCAAATTTACTATTGGTATCTCTGTTTAAATCTTCGATAGTATAATTACCGAATTCTCCCGCTCGGGCTTGTTGCTCCCAATTGGCATAATCTTGTCCGGTATAGCTGCCCAATTTTCGTCGCGTTTGCTGGCTAAGATCGGCTTTTTCTAACTTATCGAGCAAATCTTGAGCAATGTCGATCCATTTCTTCCTCAAAGCTTCGTCTTCCGCACTTCCCGTTAAAGTTCGACCGCGAGCTTCTGGGTTTTGAGTATAAAAAATTTGATTTACTGTACGGTTAAAAAATAATTCTGCAATTCCTAATCGTTCGCGCTGCCGTGTAATTTTACTAATATTATTTGTTTCCTTACGACTCAATCCTCCGCCATTATCATTCCCCGGCAAACTAGGTAATTCAACCGATGGTAATTGCGGTAAAGAAACAGTTGGCAGAGAAAATGAAGTTACAGCATTAATAATTCCACTAATTACAGCCCACGTACCCGCAAAAACCAACACAACAACACTAGTACTTACCAAACTAACGAAAAAAGGACGCAACCAAATAGGTAAATGGATTGCTTGAGCAAAAGCTTGGGATTTGTTATGAAATTGAGTCGCAACCGCACCCGCACGTTTGCGCCCTGGAGCAACTACGGCTGTTTGAATTTTACTAATATTAGGATTTATAGGTTTAGAAGTAAAAGCAGGAGTTGAAATAGGAGTTGAAGACTGTAAATCTTTTAAAACTTCTTGGGCATTTTGGTACCTATCGTTGGGTTTATAAGCAACCATCCTCTTTAACACCGCTTCAAAGTTGGCGCTAACTTTGATTTTTTCTCCCCAACGCCAATTACCTTGATAACTATCGTAAAGTTTCTGCGGCTCCTCTCCGGCAAGTAACACCAAAGCACTCACCCCTAACGAATACAAATCGCTGCTGTGAAAAGCTTTCCCCTGGCGCAACTGCTCTTCTGGTGCATAACCTTTCTTACCCAATAAAGTCCGATTTGCAGGAAGTTGAGTAAACCAAAAGCCTTGAGAAGCCGGTAATTGCTTAACACCGCCAAAATCAATCAAAATTGGTAAATTATCAGTTGTACGTAAAACCAAATTATCCGGTGAAATATCGCGGTGAACCACATCTTTAGAATGGATGTAACTCAACACTGGTAAAATTTGCGTTAATAAATGAAATACTTCCGCTTCGCTAAAACATCTTCCTTCATCAAGACGTTTTTCTAGTAAATCCTGATAATTTTCACCTTGAATATAATCTTGTACCAAAAAGAAAAAATCTTTATTGCGTAACTGTACCTGTAGCGAACAATGCAAGCGGGGAATTTGCGGATGCTGAAGCTGTTTTAACACGCTGGCTTCCCTTTCAAACAATTCCTTCGCTTTTTGTAAATCTTTATCCTCTTCTACTTGCGGTGCAAACTCCTTCAGCACGCACTTTTGATGCGATTGCTGCATATCTTCCGCTAAATAAGTACGTCCAAACCCTCCTTGACCAAGTTGACGTACAATTTTATAGCGATCGATAATAACCTCCCCAGAAGGAAGAGGCAAAGGTTCGCCACATACTGTACAAAAGCGGTTATTTGATGAGTTAGCGTGATTTTTAGTGCAATAAACCTGCATGATGCCCAAAGATAAAAGGGTTTTTGCTAATAACTACAATGTTGTTAACTGAATTTACGTATAATTTTTCAGAATTGGGATTGGGTAGTGGGTAGTGGGTAATGGGTAATAGGATTTTGAATTGAAAGAGTTAGGAGTGTAGAGACGTAGCAGTGCTACGTCTGTACAACTCGCGGAGTTAGGAGTTAGGAGTTAGGAGTTAGGAGTTAGGAGTTAGGAGTTAGGAGTTAGGAGTTAGGAGTTAGGAGTTAGGAGTTAAACGATTTTGGATTTTAGATTAAAAGATAA
>JBCCLY010000632.1:0-3077 GCA_039026655.1 Cyanobacteria bacterium P01_C01_bin.38
CCATCGTCCATATAAATTACCGCATTCGGTACCCCTGGTTCATTTGGCTGTTGTTCGCCATCAAAGTTTTTATCGACAAACACTCTTCCAATCAAAGTACCGCAATCCGACAAAATTCCTTGTCTAATCCGCAATCTATGACTTGACTGGTTACTCTGCAAACCTCCAGCAGTTGCCTGAGCTAAGTTTCTTCCGCTTCCACGGATAGAATCCGGAGTCACTTCAACCGCATAGTTTACAACCATGCTTTGTCCCGGTTGCAAAGTAGCAGTCGAACTTGCAGTGAAATTTGTTCCTCGACTAGAAGCATTGATGTTTGGCTCACCCAAATCAACTTCTGCGTCGCCAATGGTAGCTCTCAACGAATCAGAAACTAATCGTAATCCTAAAGGCAATCTGTCACTAATGCTTACATTCGTCGCTGGTGACTGACCAACATTTTCAATCAACAATCGATAGATAACCGTATCTCCAGGTTCCGCTGCTGCGCGATCGCCTGTTTTTGTTAATCGCAAATCTGCCGGATTTGAACTCAGAGTTACTTCATTAGAATCAACTCTTTCTTCCTGGGGTAAATTATCTGCACCGCCGCTTGCGGTATTGTTTATCACTGTTTGGGCAACAGTCGGTATAATTCCGTAAGCGATAACACTTAAGGAACCAATTGTCATAAAGAGGCTTTTACGCCTTAGCCATGATAAAAATGTCATTGGAAGGCATCAATGCAATAAATAGCAAAAGTTTTAATCGGGTATAGGTTTTAATCAAAAAACCTATTTTTTCTAATGGAGAAAATTATTAACCAGTAGCAAAGAATAGTATCACTAAACTCCACTAAGTTATACGTAGTATCTAGGAAATTTTTTTTATTTCTCCTAATATGCAAAATGTATATTTTTTTGCAATCAGAGCATATTATTAACTGCTTGTCAAGAATAAAACCAGGTGTATGCAGCGATCGACCCCTGTATCAAATAAACAAGTGTGAAGAAAGACTTCAAAATAAGCGAGATAATTTAATATAAATTCATCATCTCTATCCCCAGTTTTAATTCCTTCTTTGTAAGACAAACATTCCCATACAGCAGGTGCATGAAAATATTTTGACTGTATGCCCTATCGCGCACGTTTATTTGAGTAAATGCATTAGCCAAGAGTAAAACCCGATTGTTGTATTTCCGAGAAAAAAGCAACAATAAACGGTAATAACCACTCGTCAACAACGATTTAGCGCCAACTACCTGACTTATTTACAATTGCAGCTATTCTTTGCCCCTAGATACAGTATGTAACTATTTTATTAAAGGTATTTCCTTTAAATCTTCGTTATTTGAGATAACTTTAGTTTTGTCTGTCTGCGAGAAAAACTATCATCAACAGAGGAAAATAAGATACGCCACTTCCTCTTAAATATTAAATAAAAGATATTCATGCTCATCTCCATAACCTTCACACCACTAACATTTGTCTTGCTTAAAGTTGAGTATCCCACGTATGGGTTCTTTTTGAGTCAATAATTACGGTAGACAATAATTAAAAATTTTCAAGTTAATTATTTATTACCGTATTAGCAAACTTTTAAGTACCCTACGCAATATATATTTAGAAACTGAACTCCACAATCTGCTTGTAATTCTAAGAACCACGATATAGCTACTAACTATATTCAGGGTTCAAAACAACTCAGTATTAAGAACTGCCTTACAAACTATATGTTTCCAATTTACAATCTACGGGACTACCTAAAACCTGACTTTGCCGAATCTTTATCTAATGACCACACTTAAGTAATATTACTCAGATTTTTAAGTTAAGCAATCAGGGATTCACGAATTAAAAGAGTTATATATTATACTTTTAATTAGTACATATGATTACTTATAGTGTAAATACTCTGACAAAATGTAATTTGTATAATTTAGCTTAAAATTGAACTATGTAAGGGTTTTGCGATCTAAATCAATTTGAAAGCAACAGGAAATTATCCTGAAAGTAGAATATGCAAGTTGAATAACTAATTAACTATCGACAATTAGTAAAAATGTATCTAGCTATTATTGACCTTTTGTGAAGCGCTTCTTTTTCTTTCCAATATAAATAAATCATAGCTGATATGTAACATAAAATACACATTTACAAATTAGATTGCCATTTATTATTTATAAGTATGTCTAGTTAAATAGCTTATTCTATACATTGATTAAGTAAATACACTAAAAAAATGGTGTAATTATCTGTATAGACAGTTCATGAAGTGTCTACCATAATTATAACTTTTTATGTATTTTTTGCTTCCTTTTCGTTACGATTACTGAAGACAATACAAAATTTAAAGGCTAATACTGCTATTCTTAAAAGCGATCTATAAAGAAAAATCGAAGATTTTTAAGCGTGACTGTCTCATCTTTGAGAAAACCCTCAAGAAGATTGGCGAGCTAATAGTTAATAATACTTATGATTTTTCTATATTTGTCGAAAAATACCAATCAATAATTCTAATGGCGATTACTTTTCGTAGAGCTTCGCATAACGCCCCCAAAGCCAAAGTAAATCTATATTGTTAAGCTAGCTCCGCTTTTTTGCTAGCTATTACGGTAATTCAGATAATAAAAAATTTAGCCGTTGCTTTGAATAAATATAGTCATTTCAATTAATTTCCGTAGTGCGTTAGCGTTCCCGGGTCGCGTGCGGCGAGCGCGTGTCCGGAGGACATACATCTTGCTCGCTCGCGGGCACTAGTGAGCAAGCAAGATGCATGCGCTTGGCGCACGCTTCGCTAACGCACTACCATCTGTATTTTCCGCAGGAATGACTATATATATGAAGTGATAGTCCCTCAAGATTATTGAGGGAGTTTCAAAGCTATTATTTAGCGATAATTTTTAATTCAAACTTGCGCTGTCATCGATACAGATGCAGCGCTGCAAACCTCATGTATTAATAAGTATCGTCGTATTCAGGAGCTTCCATGCGCCTTTCCGAACGAGGAGGTAAAAACTCAGCGCGACGTACCGGAGTAGATATCGTATTGCCCGAACCATTATAAGGATGAATTACCTGTACTGTTCGAGTAGGAC
>JBCCLY010000633.1:0-3076 GCA_039026655.1 Cyanobacteria bacterium P01_C01_bin.38
GTGGAAAATTTTTCTGCTCCTTTTGAAGAAGATTTTCGCTGCTTGCATCAAGCCAGTATTGAGAAAAATTGTCCCGTATATCCTTTAACTATCGGTGGAGAAGGGCTGGGCAAAAATGCTTCGCTTTCGTACTGGAGACGAGAATTTTTTCAAGGAAATATGTGTCAATCTTGTACCGTCAGATTGGAATCGGATAAAGTTTTAATTAATCATTTCGGAAAAGAAGCTTTTTATTATCCCGATGTGTTGCTCTCAGTAGCTGAATTTTGGCAAATTGAAAGCCCAACTAATCAAAATAATAATCGCAGTAATACTATCAATGTTGGCATAAATATTCCTAATACTCTACAGTGCAAATGGCTGGCTTTTCAACTTGGAATTATCGCATCTATCAGAAGAGATATTGTTTTTCATTTTATAAAAACATATTTACCATCATCATCTATAAATAATGAGTTGCGACCCAAACAACTATCTAGTAATATCAAATATCATGTGTATACAGACCCTCAGTCAACATTAGAATTTCTTGCGACCCTTGACTTAGTTGTCTCATACAAATTACACCTGGGTTTAACAGCACTGGCACTGGGCGTACCATTCTACAGCTTGGGCGGTTCTGGTAAAACAAAGGCTTTTTTGAATAGCATTGGAGCAGATTTTGCGGTTTGGAATCCTGGAGATAAGCGATTTAAAATTGCTGCATTTTTATCCAATCCTCGAAATATTCTACAAGCGAAAAATAAATTTAATTTTACTATAATAGATAAATTAAGTTTGAACAGTCGAGGCCACTTAGATTTCTTAAACAGGCTGGTTAATAATTCTAGTTCTTCTTTGAGATAATTATATTCAAGTGCCATTCGGTTATAAAACTTTGTTATCTAATACTAAGCTAATACAATTAAACTTAAATATCGGATGAACAGAATTTAATGCAAAGTTTTATAGTTGGTAGGAATCCGATTTCATTTATAAGCTTTATCTACAGGCTTTATCTATAAAAAAAATTATGAGGGTAGGAATTGGAAAATAGAGTTGGGGCAATACCGCATACGCTTGTTTACTCAAAAAAATAAAAAAAGTTATTTACAAGTAAATAGTTTCAAACTTTGGGGAGGCAATTGCAAATTTGATGCCTTATATATGATAAATTATTTATCTAAAACGCATTTAAATTGTTCTTTAAAAAGCAATTAGAGTGTATAAAAAAGTTTAATTTTTTTGCTGAAGAAAAGTAAATTGGTGTTTCGATTTGAGAGGTGTGAGTGTGGTGGTTGACACTGGTTTGGATAATGGGCAAATGGTTATTGCCTCCCCACAAGAAACTGTTAATATTAGACAGCTATCTACCATAATATTTCGCCGACGCTGGCTAATTCTAGGTGTCACAAGTTTAGCAATGTCGGTTGCGACTCTTTTATCTGTAGTTATAAAACCGATGCGTGAAAGCTCGATGCAAATGTTAGTCAGTTCTAATCTTTATCAAAGTGTAAGAACTACTAATAATCAAGATAGTTTAAATAATGATTTTACTGATTCAAATATTGAAGTAGTTGATTATACTGCTCAGCTACAGTTGATGCGGAGCAAGAAATTAATAGCTAGAGCGGTTGAAAGATTGCGTCCGCAATACCCAGATATTACAGTAGAAGATATAAAAGGTCAAAAAGGTGAAAAAGGACCATTAACAGTTACCCAGTTACAAACTGGAACGGGAACTAGGAAAGTACCTTCGGAAGTATTTGAAGTATCTTTTAAAGACAAAGACGCAGTTAAAGCGCAAAAAGTACTTGAAGCGTTACAAATAGTTTATCAAGATTTTAATAAAGAACAGCAAAAACAGCGTTTATTCAAAGGTTTAGCTTTCGTTAACGGAAGACTTCCCAAAATTAGACAACAGGTAATTGAAGCAGAGAGAAAGTTAGAGAGGTTTCGCAAAAGGTACAATATAGTCGATCCCCAACTACAAAGTACAATTCTTTTAGAATCTATCGCCGCAATCAAAAAAGAGCTTGATACTACCACCGCTCAACTACAAGATATAGAAGCTCGTTACAGTAATTTAGAGCAGAAAATAGCCGAGCGCCCTAAAAATGCTTTGGTATCTTCGCGTTTGAGTCAGTCAACTCGTTATCAATCGCTCCTCGATGAGATTCAGAAGACAGAATTGGCTTTAGCAGAAGAGAGACAGCGGTTTACCGATAATTCTCCCACCGTACAAAAGCTGCTACAACTGCGTCAAAGTCAACTGGCTTTGTTGCGACAGGAAGCCGAAAGAAGTTTGGGAGAAAAAGCAGATGCCAACAATACTGCACAGCCACTATTAACAAAAGGGCAGCTTGCAGGAATTGATTTAAAGCTAGTCGAAGATTTAATTAAATTGCAGACAGAAGCTTTGGGTTTGCGGGCAAATCAACAAAGTTTGATGGAATCTGAAAAACAACTGCGTTCCCAGTTGAATCAATATCCTGCTTTAATTGCAGAATACAATCGTTTGTTACCAGAAGTAGAAACCACCCGTAAAACTCTGGCACAGTTAATGGAAGTGCGTCAGAATTTAGCGCTAAAACTTGCTCAAGGGGGATTTGATTGGCAAATACTTGAACAACCCGAAACAGGAACTAAAACTGGTCGCTCCAGACTGTTCTTTTTGTTAATAGGTGCAGTTACTGGCCCAATTTTGGGTATCGCATTAGCTTTAATTTTAGAACTATTTAACGACACCATTTATACTGCCCAAGAATTAACCAAATTTACGAATTTACGTTTGCTCGGTAAAATTCCCAAACTCCCACCACCTCGCAAAAGGAAAAAACTTTTAGGCTTACCAGTTTCCTTCGGGCGATCGCCACAAAACCCATATTCTTCTTTTTCACAGGCGATCGCCCATTTACCTTCCCATGAAACGCTGGATATGACTTATCAAAATATTCAGATATTAAAATATCCCCTGCACTGTCAATCACTGATGGTAACTTCAGCTTGTAGCGGTGAAGGGAAATCAACTTCAACATTAGGATTAGCAGTAAGTGCAGCTAGGATGCACCAGCGAGTTTTAGTTATTGATGCCAAC
>JBCCLY010000634.1:0-3076 GCA_039026655.1 Cyanobacteria bacterium P01_C01_bin.38
GTACAACAAACCAAAGCTGAGAAACCAGTAGACAATCAAGTAACACCTGCTACTCAAGTTTCTCAATCATCCAAGCACCAAGAAATCAGTGCAAAACCAGGTATCAAATCTAGTGATGCGGGAATAACCATTGGTTCTGATATTGCTCCACCAGAAGCTCTTTGATTAGATATTAGAATTTAATGGTGATTAATCGACAATGATTGCGTGAGATGGTATTAAAAATATATTCGTTTACCATGCACGCAATCTAAAATCGCGCTTATTGTTTATTATCAAGAAGGAAAAGGGAATGGGGAATAGGGAACAGGGAACGGGGAATAGGGAACAGAGGAAAAGACTATATATTAAGTTGGAGCATTTGTAGGTTAAGTCTCACTGCGTGTAAGCGGAACAATCTCTACGAGTAACCCAATACAGGTGTTGGGTTTCGCTCCGCTTAACCCAACCTACGAAGCTATCTGTTACAGAATTTCAACCGATTGCAAACCCTCACCTATATTTCCGTTCCCTATTCCCCGTTCCCTACTCCCTAAAACCCCAACTTGTCATGCAACTATCTCATATTTTCTATTTGGATTTCCTACTACATGAGCAGCAGTTAAAACGGTGTAAGTATTTCCGTCTTTTTTAATGATTACACCGGAACCATTATTAGAATTATCTTTGTAGTCAATTAATACCGTAATTCCTTCTGCAATCTTTCCAACTTCTTGCGATGATAAAGCCCGTGCTGTAATGGGTTGTAATGTAACTATTGATGTGACGATAATAGCGGGTATTACTGTTTGATAATATCTCATTTTATACCATTAGCAGATACACAATTCCTCTCTTTTAATAGATACACTAATGCATCACTTTTTTTCCTATATTTTTTTAAAGAAATGGGTAATTCGTTCTCTATTATTCTTATTATCTACTGGTCTGCCCTACCAAAAATAATGGGTTTGTAGTTGGCGATTTATCGCTCCGGAGGACTAAAGTTCCAACTACGAACTTATCAACTCTCCTCTCTTTTCTTCTCTGTGCGTAGTCTGCGCCCTCTGCGGTTATAAGTACTTGGACGAAATTAATTGTATATTTGTCATTGCGAGTGGAACGGAGTGAAACGAAGCAATCTCAAGATGTTGCGATTGCTATGTCCTATCGGACACGCTCCGCTAACGCTATCGCTCGCAATGACACAAATATTTTTGTCCACCTACTTATAGGTTCACGAATCATTCTTTACCCTGCTAAATTAATGCAATTCTCAAATCAAAACCAAATTATCCCGATGCACTACGGTTCCCGCACCTTGATAACCTAAAACTTTTTGTATTTCACTCGAACGTTTGCCGCGTATTTTTTCTAATTCGCTGCTACTATAATTAACCAGCCCTCGTGCAATTTCTTTACCATCTTTACTGCACAACTCTACCGCAACTTCAGGATTGAATTCTCCTTCTACCGCTGTAATTCCCGCAGCTAACAGCGATTTTCCTCCACCAGAAATTGCAATTTCCGCACCTGCATCCAAATACAATTTACCTTCGGGAACTAAACCGTATGCTATCCACCGTTTGCGGGCTGATGTTGGTTCTGGTTGCGGTTCAAACTGCGTACCTATCGATTTACCCTGTATGATTTCTTGAATATTCGAGGGTTGCTTGCCTTCGGTAATTACGGTTCTCACTCCGGCAGCAGTAGCAATTCTCGCCGCAGAAATTTTCGTAGACATTCCACCAGTACCCCATTGAGAGCCAGAAGATCCTGTTTCTACCTGTAATTTAGTCAATTCTTCAATGCTGCTCACTAAAGCTATGGGTTTAGCATCAGGTACCCTTCTTGGATCTGCTGAATAAAGTCTATCTACATCCGTGAGCAAAAACAGCCAGTCTGCGCGTACTAAACTAGCGACTAAAGCTGAAAGAGTATCGTTATCGCCGAATTTTAATTCTTCTATCGCTACAGTATCGTTTTCGTTAACTACCGGAATAACGTTTAATTTCAATAATTCCTGAAAAGTATTGTAAACATTAAGATAGCGACTGCGCTGTACTAAATCGGTACGGGTTAGCAAAACTTGAGCTATAGGTTGTTGCAAACTGGTAAATAAATCATCATAAACCCGCATTAATCTTCCTTGCCCAACTGCTGCAACCGCTTGTTTAACACCGATAACTTTAGGGCGTTCGTTTAAACCTAATCTTGCACAGCCTACACCCACAGCACCAGAAGAAACCAAAATCACTTTGTAATTATTTCGTCTTAAATTGCAAAGAGTTTCAGCCAAACTCGCAATTGTAGAAAGTGCTAATTGTCCAGTTTCGGGACGAGTTAAGCTCGAAGTGCCAATTTTAACAACAATTGTTTTATTCATTTTTATTAGTTATTGTTAAAAAATTTTTGCCTTCTTTTAGCAATACCTTATTAATTACACAACTACAAGCTTTCTACAAAGAAAATATTAACGTATAATAAAACACTTTTAATTATAAAGAATCAGACTTATCTTAAACAGTACTTACGCAAAGCACCCCTAGTAAAAGGGGGGTTGGGGGGATCTGAAAATTGAGAATGCCTACTTTTTAGTAGCGGTTGCGTAAGTCCTGTTAAATATAAATATTAGCAATAATTAGCAATAAGTAGTTATGATTCAATTTTCCGGTCAAAACCTGCAAAATCGTTCTTTTCGAGGTCAAAATTTAACAGGAGCAAATTTTAGTAAGGCTGATATTCGAGGAGCAAATTTTAGTAATACTATTTTAAAAGATGCTAATTTTAGTAATGCTATTGGAGGATTACCAACAAAGTGGTTAGTCACTTTAATTTTAGTATCGCATACCTTAACTATTTTATCCACGCTTTCTTCTATTGGTATCATAAGTATTTTAAGATTTTATCTTGGTGGTTATTTTTTTGAAAGCAATTTGATATTTATAAGTTTAGGCATGGCTGTGTTTTTTACATCGATAGTCATTGCAGCTAAAAAACAATTTTTAAACACTATAGTTTTAATCACAATAATTATCATAATTATTTGTGGCATAACTTTTGCTATCAGTAATAGTGTTTTTATTGCGTTTAAAAC
>JBCCLY010000635.1:0-3071 GCA_039026655.1 Cyanobacteria bacterium P01_C01_bin.38
GAAAATGGCAGTTTCCCAAGCAGAAGCAGGTACGGATATAGTCGCACCTTCCGACATGATGGATGGTAGGATCGGTGCGATTCGTCAAGCTTTAGATGCAGCAGGATACTTTCATGTGAGTATTTTGGCATACTCTGCTAAATATGCTTCTAGTTATTATGGGCCATTCCGCGATGCCTTGGATTCAGCACCGAAATTTGGGGATAAGAAAACTTATCAAATGGATGCGGCCAATGCTAGAGAGGCTTTAAAAGAAGTAGAGTTAGATATTGCCGAAGGTGCAGATATAGTCATGGTGAAACCTGCTTTGGCATACATGGACATTATTTATCAGATTAAATCAGCAACAAACTTACCAGTAGCTGCATATAACGTCAGTGGAGAATATGCCATGATCAAAGCAGCCGGACAGCAGGGGTGGATTGATGAAAAGAAAGTGATTTTAGAAACTCTGACTAGCATGAAGCGAGCTGGTGCTGATTTGATTTTGACCTATTTTGCCAAAGAAGTTGCTTTGATGTTGCTTTAATTATTATAAGAGGATGTTTTAAAAGTGTCCGGCGGTTAAAACCGCTACTACACAGGCAAAGTCCACCTCCGTGGACTAATAGTTTTAAAACCCTTGTAGAAGGGTTTTGTTTGTGTAGACGCGGTTTTAACCGCCAGGTTCAGTATTAGATTCTACTTTCAAAACATCCTCTAAGTGTCTTGGAATCCCCAAGACACAAACCGACTATGGTTTTATCTTCAAGTCCAATAATTTCAATTAACTTCTCTTATGAAGGATTACAAATTTTATTCTTCAAGTAAACTTTTATCCAAAGCTAATGCAGTCACAGGACAAGAATGAAATTCATTCTCCAGTTAACAATTTTTTACTATAATTGAAATAGTGTTAGTAATTATTGCTCGTTAAATAGTTAGTCGAAGAATTGTAAATACACCCTGCAATTAGATTTTATTTGTCTAATCTCCGGGGTGAAATTTTACTGTCTCTAATAACTAATCAGCGATAATTATTAACTAAAAAGCAACGAAATTAAAACAATGACTTTATCTTTTCGTCCCGAATTAAATTCTGCTGAGGAAGTTGTTTCATCTTTATCTACACAAAATAAACCAAAAGTGACGGATGAAGAAATGATGCAAGCTGTAAGAACTTTACTAATTGGATTAGGAGAAGATCCAGATAGAGAAGGACTTAAAGATACTCCTAAAAGAGTTATGAAAGCCTTACAGTTTTTGACCAAGGGATATCATGAATCTTTGGACGAACTGTTAAATGGTGCAGTATTTACAGAAGATGCCAATGAAATGGTATTGATAAGAGATATTGATATTTTTAGTTCCTGCGAACACCATATTTTACCAATCCTTGGTCGCGCTCATGTAGCTTATATTCCTAATGGAAAAGTCATTGGATTATCAAAAATTGCTCGTATTTGTGAAATGTACGCAAGACGTTTACAAGTACAAGAAAGATTGACTTTACAAATAGCTGATGCGCTCCAAGGTTTGCTTAAACCCCAAGGTGTAGCAGTAGTTGTAGAAGCTAGTCATATGTGTATGGTAATGCGTGGCGTACAAAAACCTGGTTCTTGGACTGTCACCAGCGCAATGCGTGGTGTATTTGCAGACGATGCAAGAACTCGCGAGGAATTCATGAATTTGATTCGACACAAGGCTAATTTTCATTAATTTATAACTTGAAATTAGGCAATGGTAAACAAAAATTCGCCATTGCCTGCTACCCTAGTTTTAGGTTTCGCAGGTAGTGGAAAAACTAGTGTAATTCAATATCTGAGTCATCAAATTGGAACTGCTGTAGAATATATACAAAGTGGTTCTTCAGAACTTGGTAGTGGTTGTATTTGCTGTAGTGGACTCAAGGATTTAAAACAGTTACAGCATATTTCCTAATTATGAAGTACATTAGGACTGGCAGGGATGCTCCGCAGTCGCTCATGGGGGAGACCACGCCATTTGCTACAACGCGGCGGCAGTCGCTCATGGGGGAGACCCCCAAGACCGGGCTGCCTTGGGAACCCGCGCAACGCAATGGCTCCCCAAGACCGCGCTGCTCTCCATCCCACAAGACTTTTACAATATAAGTCTGTACCTCCTGCAACCTGCAAAGTGCTGTAATTAAAGATTTACTTATTGATAGAGAAAGTAAAAAAATTGAATGCGAGCAATTGTTTATCGAAGCTAGTCATCAAACAAATTCAATTCCAGTAATTAGAACAATCCGACAATCTTTTTCCTCCCCAATTTGATGAAAAAAAACTGATAACTGATAATTGATGATCCACACCCTCCGGGTGAAAACTGATAATTGATAATTGATAATTGACATGAGCCTAACAATATACAATACCCTCACCCGTCGTAAAGAAACTTTTCAACCTTTAGAACCAGGAAAGGTCAAAATGTACTGCTGTGGTGTCACGGTGTATGATTATTGTCACCTGGGTCATGCAAGGTCTTATATTGTTTGGGATACGGTGCGACGCTATTTAGAATTTAGCGGTTATGAAGTGCGTTACATGCAAAACTTTACCGACATTGACGACAAAATTCTCAATCGCGCTAACACTGAGAATACATCAATGGAAGAGGTTTCTCAAAAGTACATTCAAGCCTACTTTGAAGATATCCGTCGCTTAAACGTCATTGATGCATCCGAGTATCCCCGTGTGACTGAAAATATCACCCCTATTCATCAGTTTATTGCAGAATTAGAACGAAAAGACTACGCTTATGCAGCAAATGGAGATGTATACTACAAGACCGAAAACTTTTCTGAATATGGCAAACTTTCCGGTAAGCAATTAGAAGATATGCAAGCTGGGGCTAGTGGTAGAGTTGATTTAGAAGACTTATCTGGAAAGAAGAAACATAAACCATCTGATTTTGCCTTGTGGAAAGCAGCACAACCGGGAGAACCTTCTTGGGAGTCACATTGGGGACTGGGAAGTCCGGGATGTCAGATTGAATTTTCGGCAATGATTCGTGCTAATTTAGGAGAAACCATTGTTATTCATGGTGTTGGTGGTGATTTGGTATTTCCC
>JBCCLY010000636.1:0-3071 GCA_039026655.1 Cyanobacteria bacterium P01_C01_bin.38
ACCGTCAAGCCGAGCGTTGTTTGAGAGAATTTCGTTTGAATGACTCGTGGTATATCAAACCAAAAGAGCAAGACGGGCGCGGTTGGGGTGCTACCGAAGCATCAAGAGGAGCTTTGTGTCACTGGATAGATATCGAAGGTGGCAAAATCAAAAATTATCAAATCATGGCTCCTTCAACTTGGAATATCGGCCCTCGCGACAGTGAAGGAAAACGCGGCCCCATCGAAGAAGCTTTAATCGGTACACCTGTTTTTGACTCAACAGATCCAGTGGAAATAGGTCATGTAGCCCGTTCCTTTGACTCCTGTTTGGTATGTACCGTACACGCTCACGATGCCAAAACTGGTGAAGAATTAGCGCGTTTTCGGACTGCATAAAATTGGGTAGTTGGTAATAGGTAGTGGGTAGTAGGTAATAGTTTTTTTATTTTCTTAGTTCCGAATCACTAATCCCCAACTACCAACTACCAACTACCAACTACCAACTACCAACTACCAACTACCAACCACCAACTACCAACTACCAACCACCAACTACCAACTACCAACTACCAACTACCAACTACCAACTACCAACTACCAACTATGTCAAATCAAGCATTACACGAATATTTTCCTAAACTTCCCGATGCGGCATTGCAAGAGTTTACGCAGTGGTGTGTTACTCAACAGGCTAGGGAAGCAGGATACGAATTTACTCCTAATGAAACAAAATTGGGAGAATTACCAACAGCAGACTATATTCCCGAACTTGTCGGTCAGTTTATGGATACGACAAGAAAGGATATTAGAACTGGGTTGGTAGCAACATTCGCTGGGAAGCAGGCTGATAACCATTCTTTATCTGGTTTAGCCGCAATGGTTGATTTTGTTTCGCTTTATGTTAAGCATTTGTTTCCTAGTGAGGGAACCGATGAAACACAAGCGGAAGAATTAATAACTAAAGCTTCCGAGCAGCAGTTTGAAAAGCTTTCTCAAATTGCTCAGCAACATAATGTTAAATTGTTGGCATAAATACAGATATTCTCTACAAAAATAAATAGTCACCCGGTTTTCGATTGCAAAACCGGGTTTTTTATTTGATAAGTAACTTTAACTAAAAATAAAAAAACAATAAAATTTAATTAGTTGTTTTCTACAGTTGTATGTATTAGAGTATTCGTGTTAATCATACAGCGGTATATATTAAAATTATAAGTATTTGGCTCAATTAAATATGCTGTAAGTCTTGCTCCCACAGCATTTGCAATGTATTTATCCGTGAGTCCAGTCTGCTAAGTTTTAGTATGCTCGCTGCTGAATCTTGTTCGTATAACTACTATTGGTAAATCTTTAAAGTTTCATTAAAACGTTGACTATTTACACTTAAGTCAGTTACAACAAATTAAGAAATCATCACATTGAATCTGTTATGTTTAGATCCAATGCTGTCGGACAGTTTATTCTCTGACAGGATAGAAAATTAACAGTTTATTTCCCTTCTTGAAGCAACAAAAATTCCTTCAAAGAAGATAAATATTAATAAAACAGCAAATGCTTGTTGTAAATAACGTTTGCTTGGGTGCAATACTTAGGGTAATTTACCTTAAGTAATATCTACTTACTCAATCTCATCCAACAATTTGATCGATACACGGAGCGTGCAATAAAATGTCCAATTTAATTCAAAACGTAATAGATAGTAGCGAAAAAAATCATTTACGTACCTTTATAGATTTATTACGTCAATCCCAAAAGCGTTATCTACTTCGTGACGATATTTTGATTGCTTTTTATAAATATTGCGATATCAACCAAGATAATAATAATTTATACAGCAATTCGGAATTGCGTAAGTTAGTTTATTCAACTCTAGAAGTTATTTTAGATAAAGAAAGAGTTTATTTAGTCATTCGTTCTCAAGTCGCCACTCAAGAAGCTTATTGTTTGCTAGACGATATGACTTTTGAACCTATAAATACTCAAGATTTACTCAATTTACGAGATAAACTGGTTGATTCTAACTATTCTCAAGACAATGAAGTATTGAAGATTGATTTTCAAACTTTTTATAATTCTTTTTCTAACCTCCGCGATGCGGAAAAAATTGGTTATGGAGTTGATTATCTCAAGCACTATTTATCTTGTAAATTATTTGATGACAATTGCGGTACTTGGCAAGAAGCTTTGTTTAACTTTCTCAAGCTGCACAAATATAATAATCAACAGCTATTAATTAACGAACGCATCAAAAATAAGTCTCAGCTATCAGAAAAACTAAAGCGAGTAATCGATCTTTTAGATAAATATCCGGCTCATACATCTTTTGAAAACTTTCGCTTTGAGTTGCGGAGTTTTGGATTTGAACCTGGTTGGGGAAATACGGCTCTACGTGCAAAAGAAACTTTAGAATTGCTCGATCGATTAATTGATTTGGCAGAGCATGAAGTATTAAATCGATTCATGTCCCGAATTCCGCTGATTTTCAAAGTTTTGGTAACTTTCCCCCACGAACGGTTTGAGCAAGAAGGCGTTTTAGGAAGACATGATAATGACGAACAAGTAGTTTACGTTCTCGATCGAGTAAAGGAATTAGAAAAGCAAATCGAAGAGAATGCCAAACTCGGTGGGCTTAATGTACTTGGTGCGATCGAACCGAAAATCATTGTACTTACTCATTTGATTCCAAATAGCGAAGATACCAGTTGCGATAAAAGATTGGAGAAAATATACGGTAGTAAAAACTGCTGGATTTTAAGAGTTCCCTTCCACGAATCTCAACCAGAAATTAATCAAAACTGGATTTCTCACTTTGAAATTTATCCTTATTTGGAAAGTTTTGCTACTGATTCCGAAATAGAATTATTAGCAGATTTTGCAGATAAGCCAGATTTGATTGTTAGTAATTACACTGACAAAAATCTAGTTAAATTGTAATTTCTTGCTACGAATAAAATTTAACTAATGGTTTATCGCTGATGCTTTAGATTTTTTCCGAAGCATCAGCGATATTAACTAGTGCTTCGCCACATAAGTTATGAGGGGTTTACGTAGTGCGAGCATCTTGCTCGCTCGTGACCACTAGCGAGCAAG
>JBCCLY010000637.1:0-3053 GCA_039026655.1 Cyanobacteria bacterium P01_C01_bin.38
GGTAAAGCAAGTCTGCTATTGTTAGACATTTTTTCACGAATATCGGCTAATAACTTGAAATCAACTTTCACGGAAATAACTTGATTATTTGAGGGTGTTTCCTCGGCTAAATCTTGGTAATCGGAACCGATTTTTTTCATCGTTTTAAGTTAAATAAATTCCCTGTTACGGTATTCACCTCCCAGGAAGAATTTTTTTGCAATTTATATGAGTAGTTTTTGACAAACTACTATAGAATGGCGATTATTTACAAGATGCTGTTATCTATTAGATTTACCTGACTGGTCGGCAATCGAATCGTACATACCACTACGGGAGCATCCCAAATATGTAAATTTATTTTCATAGTGCGTTAACGCAGTGTGTCCGACAGGACATACATCTTGCTCGCTAGCTACTAATAGCTAGCTACTAATAGCGAGCAAGATGCTCGCACTACAAATTTTATTTCTGCAAAATTGGGATGCTCCCTACCACTACTAACAATGTCTTTATAAGACGCTATTTATACTATCAATTACAACTGTGTTTAATTATTCACAGTACTATTAAGAAATACTCAATACTGATTCAATTAACTATTGATATTTCCGATCTTTCATGCACCCATACAAAATATACCAGATATTTTAGTTAAGGACAGTGTTTATCAAGTAATAACACGTGTATTTTTACGTAATATATTTTAAAATTATACATTAACTTATTTTGCCATGTTGATGTAAATAATACTTTTTTAACTTTCAGATACAATCCTATTAAGCCCTATTTAAGTACGGCGAAAAAAAATTATGAAATAATAATACTATAATTCTTACTTAACTTCTAAACTTTATTATTAACCCTTTTGAGCGGAGTTTCAATCTTGTGTTATCTATTTGTAGCTTGGTTTTGTATAAATGAAATACAGAAGCTCAACTCCGAGCAAAGGGTAAAAAATTTATTATTCTACTTTCTTTGTATTACCAGCTTTTACCCAAGCTTCTTTCCCGCTACTTTCAATACGAATTTTCTGCCAAGTTTTATCATCGCTTAATTCCAAAACTATAACTTTTGCATTAAAGCCAATACCACCTTGACGCTGGGCATTCACTTTTGGTTCCGCTCTTAAAATTAAACCTTGGGGCCAAGTAACTGTTGCTGGGTAAGCACCAGGAGGTAATGGCTTTTCTTGTTCTTCTAACACTTGTGTAATAGTCGGTTTTGGTTTTGGAGCATTTTTTGTTTGAGCCTTAGCAGCAGTTGTTGCGCCAGGGGTAGGAGTTTTCACAGCTTGCGCTTTCACAGAAGCTTTGTCATTAGAAAAAACGGGTTTTGGAGGAGTGATAGAAGTTCGATTCATAAAATAAATCGCCAGTGCTGCACTACCACCCACTAAAATAGCCATCGCTAATAAAACACCAAGGATAATTTTTAGTATATTAGACAACATAGTAACTACCTATTATCAAAAGTTAGGGCAATTAAGTTATGAGTGAAGAATTATAACTCTTAACTATTAAATTCTCAATGATTAAAAGGAGGGAGTAGGGAGTAGGGAGTAGGGAGTTGTGTGTGGGGAATTGGGGATAGGGCATTGGGAATTGAGTTAGGAGTTAGGAGTTAGGAGTTGGTAGTTGGTAATTGGTAGTTGGTAATTGGTAGTTGGTAATTACTAATTGTTTCCCCTTGTCTCCCTATCTCCCTATCTTCCTATAGTTTGTCTTTAGTGACTACTTGTGCATTAAAACCGCGATCGCGCAAAAAGTATCGAGAATATTGTTCTGCTCCTTGGCTGTATTGAAATTCTCCGGTTTGAACAAATTTACCTAGTTTTGTATTTCGGATAAATGCATCGGGTACAAAACGACGTACTTCATCTAAAGTGTATGGACTAGTTACGGGTACGAGTACGACGTAGTTATTACGATCTTTCTCTAATGCTTTCCAGGTTTGCGAATCTACAATCCCATTAGGAGGTAATTCGTTATTAAACTGGAATTGTTTTACGGCTTCCCAAGTGCTACCTCCAAAGTAAGCTGTAGAATTACCTTTGAAATAACCCAACTTCTGCAATAAGTTTTGTAGTTTAGCAACACACTCGCTTTTATCACCTCTTTGAAGTACGGGATTGTTACATTTGTTTGATTTCTTAATTTTTGTGTTTTTAGCTTTTGAGTTTTCAATTTTATCCCAAGTTTGCGGCCCTACAACACCATCAGCAGACAATCCCTTTGCTTTCTGAAATCGTTTCACAGCTTCCACAGTCTTGGAATCAAAATTACCGTTAGGATTGAATTTGAAATAACCCCAATGACGCAATCTAGTTTGCAGGTATTTTACGTAACGGTTTTTAATACCAGCCCTAAGATTAGGGCATTTACCGTTGCTGCAAGAGCCGACTGTCAGAGGCAATATTTTAGTATTAGATGAAGCTTTTACCCGCTTTAATTGCTGAATTGTTTTATCGATTACTTGTTGAGTTTGTGCGCCAACAATTCCATCAACAGTAAGTCCCATTTTCTGCTGGAATCGAACCACAGCATCTCTAGTGCTTGCACCGTAATAACCATTTACATCACCTGTAAAATATTTCAATCGCTGCAAGCGTTGTTGTAACGATTTAACTTCCGCACCTGTGGAACCCAAAGCAAGATAAACCTCTTCACCACCGACACTATTAGCTTCTAAACTGCTAACTATTGAATCAGCGGTTGTTAAACTATTTAATCTTTCCAATGCTAAAGCTTGTCCAACACTACTTAAAAAGAATAAAATTAGTGATATGGAGAAAAGCCTTATTGCAGCGAAACTAGAGAGTTTTTTTTTATTTAGTCCCGCGAAAACATTGAAATCAAATCGGAAAGGAACAATCTCTATATTTTCAGGTACTTCACGAGTTGAAGCAGCGCGATTACAAGCGATATTTTCCATGATTAAGTAAAATTTTTAGGTTTGATTAGTTGTTTACGAGGCGCGGATGAATAGCGAACCAAACGTTAAGTAATCATCCCTAAGATAGGAATAGGATTAGAAGCATCCCAATTGTGGAAAAGTGTTTGGTAGTGCGAGCA
>JBCCLY010000638.1:0-3052 GCA_039026655.1 Cyanobacteria bacterium P01_C01_bin.38
ACTACCTTCTTAATTCAACCAGCCTATAAATGTTGGGTTTCCTCCTTCGCTCAACCCAACCTACCATGCCTTTGCAACCTCTTCCTTCGCGCTCTCTGCGTCCTCTGCGGTTTTAACTCCAAAAAAGCTTGACTTTTACAATTAATGTAGTATATATGTAATATAAGGATAAGTGAAAATCCTTGCCCTTTCCAAAACTTCGGAAAGGCATACAACATTATTAAATTAGGAAAAATATCATGGTTGTTCCCCGAACGCGCATCCGAAATATCGGTATATCTGCTCACATCGACTCTGGAAAGACGACATTGAGCGAGCGCATTCTCTTCTACACGGGCAGAATCCATGCGATTGAAGAAGTACGTGGTGGTGGTAAAGGTGCCACTATGGACTTCAGTGATTTGGAGAGAGAACACGGTATCACCATTTCTTCCGCCGCTACTAGTTGTCAATGGCAAGATACGCAGATTAATTTAATTGATACTCCGGGGCATATCGATTTTACGATTGAAGTTGAGCGTGCTTTGAGGGTGCTTGATGGTGCCGTAATGGTACTTTGTGCTGTGGCTGGAGTGCAGTCTCAGTCGATTACTGTCGATCGCCAGATGAAGCGTTATGGCGTACCTCGCGTAGCGTTTATCAATAAAATGGATCGAATCGGCGCGAATCCGTTCAAAGTTGTGGAAGCAATGCATGATGCTTTAAATTTAAATGCATTGTTGCTTGAATACCCTATTGGTACTGAAAGTGAGTTTCAAGGGGTTATTGATTTAATTGGGATGGAGGCTCATTTCTATGAAGGCGATCGCGGTGAAAATTGGATTAAACGAGAAATTCCCGAGGATTTGAAGCAGTTTGCTGCAACTGCACGAGAAAAAATGCTTGATTCTTTATCTTTATTTTCTGAAGAAATGACAGAGAAATTGGTAGAGGGTGAAGAAGTTTCTCAGGAGTTGATTTGGAATACTATCCGTCAAGCAACTTTAAATTTAGAACTCGTACCCGTGCTTTTGGGTTCGGCTTTTAAAAATAAAGGCGTGCAAAATCTGTTAGATGCTGTTGCTTTATATCTTCCGTCTCCTGTAGATAAAGATGTAGTTAAGGCTACGGATGTGAAAACAGATGAGAGTGTGGATATTAAATTAAATTCCGATGCTCCCTTTGTTGCTTTAGCGTTTAAGTTAACAATGGAATCTTTCGGACAGTTAACTTATATCCGCGTTTATTCAGGTATTCTCAACCAAGGTGACACCATTTATAATTCCCGTACTGGGAAGAAGGTGCAGGTTGGTAGATTATTAAAAATGTACGCTGATAAGCGAGAGGAAATAAAGCAAGCTGTTGCTGGTGATATCGTAGCGCTTTTAGGTGTGGAATGTGCTTCGGGAGATACATTCTGTTCGTCAGAAATACGAGTATCTTTGGAAGATATATTTGTACCCGAACCTGTAATTACTTTGGCGATAGAAACTAAGAAAAATACGGATTTAGATAAAATTTCTAAAGCCTTAAATCGTTTCCAAAAAGAAGATCCGACTTTTCGTGTAAATGTAAATGCCGAATCAAATGAAACATTGATTTCCGGTATGGGTGAACTGCACCTAGAAATTTACATCGAGCGGATGAAGCGGGAATATAATTTAGATATTGCAGTCGGTAAACCAAAAGTATCTTATCGAGAAGCGATTTCTCAACGAGCTACCTTTGACTATAAACTGAAAAAACAAACCAGTGGCCCCGGTCAATATGCTCATGTTGTGGGGTATATTGAACCTTGTGAAGAACAGTTTGTATTTGAGAATAAAGTCTTTGGTGGTGCAATTCCCAAAGAATATATTGCCGGAGTAGAGAAAGGTTTTCTTGAAGCGATGAATTTGGGAATGTTAGAAGGATATCCGGTGATGAAAGTAAAAATTGTTTTAGAAAACGGTTCTTATCATCCAGTTGATTCTTCCGAATTCGCTTTTAGAATGGCTGCTCAACAAGCATTTACTCAAGCTTTTCTTAAAGCAAAACCTCATTTACTCGAACCAATAATGCAAGTTGAAGTGGAAACACCAGACGAGTATTTAGGAAGAGTGCAAGGGGATTTATCTGCAAGACGAGGTTTGTTATTGGGTTCTCAAACCATGCAAGGATTTACAATTGTTCGTGCTGAAGTACCTTTAACGCAAATGTTTGGATATTCCGGTAACTTGCGTTCCTTAACTTCCGGTATGGCTACATTCACGATGCAGTTTAATTGTTATCGTAAAGTATAGTTAATGTAGAGACGCGATATATCGCGTCTCTACAACATTATTTGTTAACTTGAAAAACTTTGGAAATATTGGTTAATAATTCCTTCTCTTCGGAAGAGAATTCCGAATCAACCATTGCTAAGTCGTTGCACACTAGCAAAACTTGAGCTTTGACTAATTCGCTTTCTATACGAAAGTTGATATCTTCTAAAAGAGCATTCAAATCCTCTTTATCTGACAAAGCTCTTCTAATTTTGGGTGTTACTTTACCAAAATAGAATTCTAAAGATAAAGGTGATTCCCATTTGACATTATTTGTATATTCCTTAATTGCTTCATCTTCTGAAAGCTTAAGGTTTTTATCGCTATACATTACCGTCATCATTAGTTCGATAATGGCTTCTCGTTCGTTTTGAGTTACATCAAGATTCGCGATTTCACTTAAAGATAAACGTAATTTTTCTCTCATATTTTCTCTACTAAATATAAATATACCTTTTATATGATACGTAAGCTGTAGGTATTATTAAAGTAAATCATAATACATAGGTTAAAAAAAATGGTAAGGTTTGTAGTAAGGACTTTAGTCCTCTAGAGCGATAAATCGCCTACTACAAACCTTGCCTGATTTTGTATAGGAACTTCACTTATTTTGCTGCATAAGTTTCATTAATAATTTTCACATCAAGAAATTCAGGTTGGTATTTTTCAACAAAGACTAATAATTTATCTAAATCTTCTCGGCTAATTAATCCGATACATCCTGCTGTGCCATCTTCTCCATTACTCTTTCCAAAAGAGGGATCTACATG
>JBCCLY010000639.1:0-3050 GCA_039026655.1 Cyanobacteria bacterium P01_C01_bin.38
ACAAAACTTTGCTCCGCTTGCAAAGTAGAAGTGAACCTAGATCATGCCAACGAATTAATGGAAGCCGTACATAAAATCCATAATATGTTCTGGGCAACCAAAGATCGCGATGTTTCTTGGTACAAAGCTAGCTAATTTAATTTAAGCTAATTAAAGTTAGTTTTTGTTTTTGGTTGAAATTGTCGATAAAGCTGTATTGGCTATTAAAGCAATGAATGAGGAATTTCAAACAGCCTTAAAATTGCTACAGTTGCTTGTGGGAATGCGGAAAAGATTGCGTGTAAGCGGCCCTTCAATGCTTCCTAAGCTTCAGCCAGGAGAGGAAATATTATTTAATCCCAAAGCTTATCGACAAAAGCTGCCAGAAGTAGGTGATATCGTAGTTGCACGGCATCCCTACCAAACCAAACAAATAATTAAAAGAGTGGCTGTAGTACTTGAAGATGGTTCTTGTTTTCTTACAGGAGACAACACCGATTCAAGCACCGACAGCCGCTCTTTCGGTTTTATTCCCCCGAACAAAATCCTTGGTAAAGTTACCTCGAAATTCCCGTAATCAGTGAACAGTGAACAGTGAACAGTGAACAGTTAACAGTTAACAATTACCAATTACCAATTACCAACTACCTATTACCAACTACCAACTACCTGTTACCAATTAACCATTAAGATGAAAAGCACCGAACTAGCACAGTATATAGAAGCGACTGAAGGTATTTCTAAACCTTGGTTGTTGATACAGTTACGTCTTCTGAAGCTGGAAGAAAATCGCTCGGAACTCTCAGAAAATGAATATGCCGAAAATTTACAAGATATCCATCAAGATTTGATGAATTTAGGTGAATGGTGGGTTGGCATCGAAGACAAAGTATTTTGACAATGAACAATGTTAGCGCAGCGTGTCCCGGAGGGACATACAATGAACAGTAGCGAGAACTGATAATTGATAATTGATAACTGAAATGGATTATCGGGATGCAGGGGTTGATGTTGAAGCTGGACGCGATTTTGTCGGTAAAATTCGCGATTTAGTTCACAGCACTTTTAGAAAGGAAGTTATTGGTGGATTGGGTGGCTTTGGTGGTTGCTTTGAGTTACCTGGTGGTTATAAGCAACCCGTTTTGATTTCAGGTACTGACGGTGTTGGAACAAAGTTGAAAATTGCCAATATTGTTAATCGTCATGACACGATTGGTATCGATTTGGTGGCTATGTGCGTTAATGATGTGCTGACATCTGGTGCAGAACCTTTATTTTTCTTAGATTATTTAGCAACGGGTAAACTCGATCGGGAGAAGTTAACTGAGGTTGTTAAAGGTGTGGCAACTGGGTGCAAACAATCCGGTTGTGCTTTATTGGGAGGAGAAACGGCCGAAATGCCTGGTTTCTATCAAGTGGGAGAATATGACTTAGCTGGCTTTTGTGTGGGAATTGTTGAGAAAAGTCAGATGCTTGATGGAAGTAAGGTAGAAATTGGAGATGTGGCTATTGGTTTAGCTAGTTCTGGAGTACACAGTAATGGCTTTAGTTTGGTAAGAAAAATTATTAGCGATAAAGAATTAAGTTGGAACGATACCCCAAATTTATTTAATGGTAAATCTTTAGGTGAAACTTTTCTGATACCTACGCAAATCTACGTTAAACCAGTATTAGCAGCGCAAAAACATGGTTTAGAAATCCACGCAATGGCACATATTACAGGTGGTGGATTACCGGAAAACCTACCCAGATGCTTGGGAGAAGATAAATCTGTGAAAATTAAAGCCGATAGCTGGATAATTCCACCTGTGTTCGAGTGGTTAGCACAATCCGGTTCTGTTAACTCTCATGCTATGTACAATACCTTCAATATGGGAATTGGTTTCGTTGTGATAGTACCAGCAGATCGAGAACAACAGACGATTAGCTTTTTTGAGTCTGAGAATATTGCAGCTTATAACATTGGTGAAGTAATTTCTGGCAATGGGGAATTAATTGGTTTATCAAATTAGAAGCATTATTTTATACAATTAATTATTTTTGAAAATAAGTTGAATGCAATGCAAAAGGCTATCAATCGCTTGTATAGACTTTGCTATGACTTAATAGATAAGAAATACTGAAGGTGATAATTACTTATTGTTATGAATAATTTATCACTTTTCTACTGAGAAGGTATAGAAAATACTCATGACCCGAAACATTAAAATTTGCTAAGTTAGTCTTAACATATTGAAAAAGTTTGCTAAGTACAGGTGCAAAGTTGATGCCAGTAGAAAGTCAAAGCATTAATGTTTTCCGGACTACAGGTGTAGCTTGATGGAGTGTTAAGAATAAATAATTTTACACAAGAAAAAATTATGGTTGTAAATTTTGCTCTCAATTGTGACTCTAAGACGCTTTTAAAAGAAGTATTCCAAAACTTAGACGCGCAAAGTTGCCCGAAAAATTATAATTTTCATATGCATACCGTATATTCTGATGGTCAAATGGAGCCATCCGAATTGATGCAGCAGGCAATTGACAATGGTTTAAAAGGACTTGCAATTACAGATCATCATCATACAGGTGGTTATCAAGCTGCTAAAAAATGGTTGGAAGACTGGAAATGGAATAATCCCAATGAAACGACACCTTATTTGTGGAGTGGTGTTGAAATCAATGCCAATCTTTTAAACATAGAAGTTCACATTTTAGGTTATGCTTTCGATCCAGAACATCCGAGCATACAACCCTATATTCAAGGAAAATCAGTCAAAGGTTCCGCCGAGTACGAAGCTGTAAATGTAATTGCTGCAATTCAAGAAGCTGGAGGATTAGCAGTACTTGCTCATCCAGCACGTTACAGAAAAAGGCATTTTGATTTAATTCCTGCTGCTGCTGAATTAGGAATAGATGGTGTAGAAAGCTTTTACGCTTACAGTAGCCGCAAACCCTGGAAACCAAGTTTTCCTCAAACGCAACAGGTGCAGGGATTAGCCACCGAATACGGATTATATAGTACTTGCGGTACTGATAGTCATGGTTTAAGCTTACTCGAACGGTTATAAGTAGTTAGTGGTTAGTAGTTA
>JBCCLY010000640.1:0-3047 GCA_039026655.1 Cyanobacteria bacterium P01_C01_bin.38
CCCACAGCCAAATACACCGCTACCGCTTATCACCGCGCTGCTGGCGCTAATGGCACGGAAGGAGACTTAGGAACCGGAATAGTCTTAAGGAATCACTACCGCTGTGCTGCGCCCATTATCCAATTTTGCAGTCCCAACTATCCCGGTGGCTTGCAAATCCTTTCAAATTACGATAGTTCTACACAACCTCCACATCTACTGGCTTACCACGTCGAAGGGAGCCACGTAAATCACACCAACCCAGAAGAGATTGATGCCATAGAAGCCTTCCTTACCTCCTATATTGCTGACGGCAAGGATAATTCAAAAACAATTGGGGTAATATCGCCGTTTTTGCAACAAGCCAATGCACTTAAATATCGACTAAGTAGGCGTTGTCAAAACATGAATTGGAACGATATTGGCACAGTTCACACCTTCCAAGGAGGAGAGAAAGCAGCCATAATATTATCTCCTTACCAATGCCACCAAGAGCATAGTTTTTGGTTCCTTAATCGTAAACCTAATTTACTCAACACAGCCGTTAGTAGAGCAAGGGAATTATTTGTTTTGGTGGGCAATCTTGAAGAATTAAAACGGGCTGGTGGTGAAACCAAGCGGTTAGTGGAACATATTGAACAACATGGTGAAATTCGTTCTACCAATTCTTAAATGCCCCATTGGCTCTTATCAAAATATCGGGAAGGTCGTAGAAACGTCTCGGTATATTCGTAGTAAATATTAATAGGTAAAAAACGAGTTAAATTATATTTTAGTAAGCGGCTTTGCTACGCTAAACATAAATTACCTTAAAAATATGCCATGACTCTCAGCGAAATTTTACCGACAGTTAACCAGTTATCACATCAAGATAAACTACGACTAATCCACTTTCTGCTGTTAGCAGTTGCTAAAGAAGAAGGATGTAGCTTAGAAACCAGTGATGCAGAGAATACGCTCTTGAATCAACTCGCTTCAACCAGTGCCACCGTTTGGTCGCCTCAAGCAGATAATAAGTCAGTGCAAGCCTTGTCAGACCTGTTAGCAAAAGCAAAAGAAGAATCCAATGCTTGAAGGTCAGCGTTTTTCATTTACAGAAAGAACCGATAGTTTTGGGCAAGTCAGCACCATGCCCTATTTGCCATTGACTCTTAGTAACGGTAATAAATCCCTAGAAGTAATGGCATTATTAGACACAGGTGCTAGTGTCAACGTTTTACCCTATGAAATTGGGTTACAACTAGGAGCAGTTTGGGAAGAACAAACCGTACAAGTAGCCTTAAGCGGAAATCTGGCTAATAACGAAGCGCGGGGGGTAGTTTTGTCGGGTAAAGTCGCGCTTCGTTACACCGATATTGCTGGCATTTGCTTGGACTCAATCAAACGATGCACCTGTAATCCTTGGACACATGAACTTTTTTGCAGAATTCAATGTGTGTTTTTATCGGCATGAATTAGCTTTTGAAGTGTGTCCTAAAGACTAGGAGATAGACAATTAACTTTCCCACTTGGACGGAAAACATCATTTATCTAGAACTGTTATTATTCCAACCCTTACGACGTTCCTATTAAAATCTTGGAAAGGATACCAGCCCACCAGCAACTGGAAAAATCTGGCGGAAGGGTAGGCGCTGCTACTCGCCCATATGTTATCCCACGAGTAATTTTTGTGGCAGTGCCTACCCCCGCCTGATTTAGCGAAGCGGTTTCCAGTTGCAGATACGGCTTGTGACGAGTTTTGCGTCAATTGGGTATGATACTGAATACTGAGGGGCGTAGTTGAAAGGTTATCTGTCAGTTCTTGGAGTCAAGTTAGCTTACATTACTCTACTTTTTTGGATATGTTCGATGAATTAAGTTCCAGTTTTTATCAGGTGTTGCTGTAAATTCTGCTCGAAAGTTACGATTAGAGAACTGGCGCAAAATCTCACCGCTGATAAATTGAGTATTCATTAAGAACCTTCCAAGCTCCAATCGTGAAAAATTCATGGCTTCATATCGACTTTTAACGTAATCCGGAAATTGCTTAACTACGAATAGCAGAGTTTCTTGGTTTAGATTAGGTAGATATTGTGCGGTTTTATCCACTAAATTTTCAAGATTATGTCCATAACCTTGTTTCTGACTTTTTAAAGTTTTTTCGTCAACACCTTTAGCTACTAAAGCACCCTTCAACAGCAGCTCATTCGAGATACAACAGTTTTGGATTACAGCGTATTTATTGAATGAGCCTAGAACTGTTGCTGCTGCGGCTTCAAGCTGCTGTTTTGCCAGATACCACCATTCTACTGTTTTATCTGGTAGTTGCCCTATTTTCTCAAGATCATCGAGTCCGTATACAAAATCCATAAGATCAATAACCTGATCGAAGAAAGTCAAGCCAGTTTGCCGATCATTAAACAGCCATCGTTTTTGTATGTCAGGCACGTCTATCAGAAAATCGACTGGATTAATTGCTGGTGAGCCAAAAATAAGTGGAATACGCAGAGGGAAAAAAATATCTCGAAACAGAAATGCTCCCATGTGTACAGGCGGCATTTGCATATCCATTGGACGATATAGTTCGCCGTATATCTGGTTAACAGCGTTGAATAGCGGATCGTACTGAAGAATAGAACTACTGCCAGGTTTCAACCTCTGTGCAATCATTCGGTAAGTAAATATAGGACGTTGATAGGGTTCCACCCCTTTTTGAATAAGTTCATCATCTACTTCAATGACAAGTTTCGTCAAATTAATTTCTTCAAACACTTCTGCGCTCATACCAAAAAATTACACTAATATGTTACATCATGCTACAAGCTTGCGTTTTAATACTTTATTAGAGTAGATAAACGAAATATATTGGTGCTGAGTTCAAGGCTATCTGCCTCTGCTGACTTTAGTAGCGTAACCGTATTCATAACGTAATTTTTTTTCCAAAAGCGGTTGGAAATTTGGAAATGATTGTTCGGTAGGGAGCAGTGATATTCTCTCATACTTAAACTGAGGATTTTCCTTCAGTCGCTGTTGAGCATCGCTTATCTGCGCCACTTATCTAAAACCAGACATTTCTGTTAGTATTCCAA
>JBCCLY010000641.1:0-3044 GCA_039026655.1 Cyanobacteria bacterium P01_C01_bin.38
CGAAATTGTACCCGTGCTTTACCAAAACCTTGTTTTTCAGCATATTCCACAATTGCTTGTTTAGCATCAGCAGAAGGCATCCCGTTAAATATGTCAGAATTAACGATAATTCCCGGTTCCGTATAGGCTTGTTGTAGAGACGCAAAATTTTGCGTCTCTACATTATCGGGGGGTGCAACAACAACCTTAATAGGTAAATCTTTTTCTTGTGCAAATTTAAAATCTCGCACATCGTGAGCGGGTACCCCCATCACAGCCCCGGTACCGTATTCGTAAAGCACGTAATCGGCAATCAAAATCGGAACTTCTTCCCCAGTAAACGGATTGACTACTTTACCACCCGTCGGAATACCTTTTTTAGGCTTATCTTCAGCAGTACGCTCCAATTCGCTTTGGTTGCTAACTTCTTGAATAAAAGCTTCCACCGCTGCTTGCTGTTCGGATGTCGTTACCTGCTTAGTTAAAGGATGCTCTGGTGCTAACACTACATAGCTCACACCATATATAGTATCCGGTCGCGTTGTATACACGCCTATTTTTTCATCCATTCCCACAATAGGGAATTCCAAATAAGCACCCGTGGATTTACCAATCCAGTTAGCCTGCATGGTTTTAACCCGTTCCGGCCATCCCGGCAACTTATCCAAATCATTTAATAATTCTTCAGCATAATCAGTAATTTTAAAGAACCACTGCCGTAACAATTTACGCTCAACTATGGCACCGCTACGCCAAGAACGACCTTCACTATCAACCTGCTCGTTCGCCAATACAGTTTGATCTATGGGGTCCCAATTTACTGCCGCTTCTTTTTGGTAAGCCAAACCAGCTTGGAAAAACTGCAAGAAAATCCATTGCGTCCACTTATAATAATCCGGCGAACAAGTAGCGACTTCGCAATCCCAATCAATAGATAAGCCAAGACGTTTTAACTGTCCCCGCATTTGCTCAATATTTTGATAAGTCCACTTCGACGGAGGTACATTATTTTTAATTGCAGCATTTTCCGCCGGTAAGCCAAAAGCATCCCAACCCATAGGGTGGAGTACGCGATACCCTTGCATACGCTTGAGACGGGCAATCACATCAGAAATAGTGTAGTTACGAACGTGACCCATGTGCAGGCTACCCGACGGGTAAGGAAACATGGATAGCGCGTAGAATTTTGGCTTATTACTATCTTTGATAGTTTTATCTAAGCCATCTTCCGTCCATTTGTTTTGCCACTTTTGCTCAATTTCTGCTGGGTTGTATCGGGTATCCACCGAAAATACTCCTAATGCGACTTTTACTATGTCTGAAAAACTATTGTAGATGCTGTTGGGGGAAGAGGGATGGGGAGAGGGGGAAGAGGGGGAAGAGGGGGAAGTATAAATACAGCGGATTTCATCGCTCGGAGGTACAGAACATATCGTGATAAGGGAGTAGGGAGTAGGGAGTAGAAGAATGTACCTCATTTAACTGCAAAGTGCTGTAATTATTACCAATTACCAACTACCAATTACCAATTACCAATGCCCAATGCCCAATGCCCAATGCCCAATAAACAATATGTGTAAACAAAAAAAATCCGGCTTGTTGCAGGTGTTTGTCTACGGAACCCTTAAACCAGGTGAAGCAAATTATGAATTTTATTGTGCTTCGGAAGTTGTGGATGCAAAAAAAGCTTGGACTCGTGGCGAATTATATGGGCTTCCCCAAGGTTATCCAGCAATGACGACTGGAAATGATTCAGTTTACGGATATTTACTTTCCTTTGCTAATTCAGAAATTTTGAGCAGCCTTGACGAACTTGAAGATTATCATCCTCAAAGACCGAATAATGAAAACCTTTACAATCGAACACAAGTTGAAATATTTGATTTAGAAAATAATTCCCTTGGTTTTGCTTGGGTTTATTTAATGAGTTTCCTGATGATATTCCAATTAAAAGGCACTCCACAAACTGATGGTTGGTGGAGTGGGAAAGGGGTAAATAGTTAGGAGTTAGGAGTTAGGAGTTAGGAGTTAGGAGTTAGGAGTTAAGAGTTAGAAGTTAGGAGTTAGGAGTTAGGAGTTAGGAGTTAATAAAGGTTCGTAGTAAGCGATTTATCGCTTTTAAGGACTAAAGTCCTAACTACGAACCTAAAGAAATTACTATGGCATTAGTAGTTTAATTTTTAAGAAATTCTCTAATTCTTAACTACTAACTACTAACTACTAACTACTAACCACTAACTCTATAAATAGTTTAATTAATGTAATTTTCAGAATCTAAACTTGTGGGCTGAGTTTGGTTGATTGCTTCTGGAGAAAGATTTTGGTTTGCTTTGGGTATTTGTACCAGTGGTTCATTCAAGGCAACCATTGGCAATGATGCCATTTCTTCTGAAGTATTTTGCTGTGTTTGTTCTAAGGGATTGCTTGCAAATTTAAACATCCCTGGTTCGCCATCTGTAATTAAACTCGATAATGAACCAATAACGCAAGCAGCAACGGCGGCACCACCGAACATCCAAGCCTTTCTAGTACGACGGCGTAACCGATGCATTACGCTATCAACTGTTTCTTGTATAGATTTTTCTTGCGGTACTGGAAGATTCCGCAAGCCTTGCCGCATTGATAAAAGTCGTTTGTGCAAACTTTGGACTGAGGTGTCATTTGCTAGCCACTCTTCTACTTGCCTACGTTCGGCAGCAGTTACCTCGCCATCAAGGTAAGCACTCAATAACTCGAAGCGATCGCGCTTCACCATATTCTTAGCACCCGTTAATTTATTGGTATTACGGTCGTTCCCATCCCGCAATTGTTTTCTATTTTGCTTTCGGGAATCGTCAAAGTGATGTTCTGTATTCATCTTAACATTATTACCAATTAAAACACGGGTATATACAGCGGGCAAGCTTAAGAATTGACGAGAATTTTCTCCCAACGGCACGCGTAGAAAATTTTTCTTAACAAATAGTTAATTATCGTTACTTTCAGCTACACCGGAATATTCCTACACACGATTCAAGGTCGAAAGAATGCGATCTTAAATCTAAACCCATTATTTCGTATTTGTA
>JBCCLY010000642.1:0-3034 GCA_039026655.1 Cyanobacteria bacterium P01_C01_bin.38
ACTAGTGTTGTGTCACATAAAAAATGCTGGGTTTGTAGTTGGCGATTTATCGCTCCGGGGACTAAAAGTCCCAACTACGAACATGAAAATACCTATCAAAATTAATGGGGCAAGTAGAAGCAATTTTTGGTAATTCCCTACGTAAAGCCCAAGCAAAAGGTGTAAAGAAAACCGCAAATTGATTGTTTGTATAGACATAAATAATAATGTCCCAGATGTAGCACTGCTGAGTCTTTGCTTTAAACTAATTCAACATAATTCAAAAAATTTCTAACCAAGCGCCATAGTATTTATCGAGTAATGCTTGTTTCAACTAATTTATTTGCGAGGAAGTTAGTTTTTGTTGGTTGAAAATTACATTCAATTTACAGTTTTGATTATAAATATAGAATTACTCCACAAACCTAGTTTTTCCTTCAAACTGAGCTTTATTATTCCAAACCACTAACAACTAACCACTAACCACTAACAACTAACCACTAACAACTAACCACTAACAACTAACAACTAACCACTAACAACTATAACCAATTGCTAACAATTAATGTAAACTATGCAGATGGTAAAGCTGTAACCAGGGAATTGAAAAAGTGGCTAGATTTCTGTTCGTAACCGATTTAGATAACACTTTTGTAGGTGATGATGATGCTTTGAGAAAATTAGAGCAGCTTCTGAGCAAACACCGTCAGGAAAACGGCACCAAAATTGTGTATGCTACAGGGCGATCGCCAGTTTTATATGAGGAGCTTAAAAAGGAAAAAAATTTGATGGAGCCGGATGCTTTGGTATTATCCGTAGGAACGGAAATATATTTAGATAAAAGCGATACTCCAGATGCTGAATGGTCAAAAAAACTTTCTCAACGATGGAACCGAGAAGTGGTATTATCTAAAACTGCTGATTTCTCCGAGTTAAAACCACAACCAGACACCGAACAAGGTGACTTTAAGGTAAGCTTTTTTCTTGAAGATTCAGTTGCTACTAGGGTTTTACCGCAATTAAAATCAAATTTGTCCTCGTGCGGTTTAGATGTCAAATTAATCTACAGCAGTGGTATTGACCTTGACATTGTACCCAGTAACAGCGATAAAGGTCAGGCAATGCAATTTCTCCGCCAAAAGTGGGATTTTGTAGCAGAAAGCACGGTAGCTTGCGGTGATTCGGGCAATGATATTGCTTTGTTTGCTGTTGGTGAAGAACGAGGTATCCTTGTGGGAAACGCTCGTCCGGAATTAATCCAATGGCATAATGAAAATCCTGCTAACCACCGTTACCTGGCGAAAAATGTTTGTGCAGGTGGAATTATTGAAGGCTTAAAATATTTTGGTTTCTTATGATTAGTTATCTCAAAGGAATCGTTGCTGGTATCCAGAAAAGCGCCAATCGTCATACTTTGACTTTAGAGGTGAACGGTATCGGATACGATTTACATGTTCCCGCAAGATTGGCGCAGCAATTACCCGAATCGGGGGGTGAAGTTCAAGTCTTTACCCATTACCAAGTTCGGGAAGAAGTACCAATACTTTTCGGCTTTACTACCCCAGCAGAACGGGATTTATTTCGCTTTTTGATCGGTGTTAGCGGGATTGGTAGTGCTTCAGCTATTGCGTTGTTAGATACTTTGGAATTACCAGAGTTAGTCCAATCGATCATTGCTGCTAACGTTCAATTATTGATTCAAGCTCCCGGTGTCGGCAAGAAAACCGCCGAGCGTATTTGTTTGGAATTGAAAAGCAAGTTAATTGATTGGCGTAAAAATGCCGGTTTCTTCGTGGCAACAGGTGGTCCCGCTCCCGGAATCCTCGAAGAAGTGCAAATGACTTTACTCGCTTTGGGCTACACCGCCCACGAAGTCAGCTACGCTTTACACGTCGTCGGCGAAGACATTGGATTACCCAAAGACGCTTTCGTCGAAGATTGGATCAAGCAGGCGATCGCCCATCTTAGCAGCAGCGAATCAGTGAGCAGTCAATAGGGAACAGGGAACAGGGAACAGTTAAGAGTTAAGAGTTAAGAGTTATGAGTTAAGAGTTATGAGTTATAAATTACCACCTTTGACCTTTAACCTTTGACCTTTAACCTGATTATGAATCCTTACGCTTGGCTGGAGCAATCTTTGGCAACTATTCACCGCGCTAATTGGTACCGTTCGGTACAGTCTGTTAACGGTAGTGGTGCTACCGTTGTTTTGCAAGGGCGCGAAGTAATTAATTTTGCCAGCAATGATTATCTTGGTTTAGCTGGGGATGAACGTTTAATTCAGGCTGCAACTACTGCTATTCAATATTATGGTACTGGTAGTACTGGTTCTAGATTACTCAGCGGTCATCGAGAATTACACGGTGAATTAGAAAAGGCGATCGCGCTTCTCAAAAAAACAGAAGATGCTTTAGTATTCAGTTCGGGGTATTTAGCAAATTTGGGTGCAATTAGCGCTTGTGTTGGTAAACGTGATGTTGTTTTATCCGATGAGTACAATCATTCGAGTTTGAAAAATGGGGCAATTCTTAGCGGTGCCGATATTTTAGAATATTCCCACTGCGATATTGCTGCTTTGAAAGATAAGTTACAAGAAATTCGGCAAAATTATCGCCGCTGCTTGATAATTACCGATAGTGTTTTCAGCATGGATGGAGACTTGTGTTTTTTACCTTCACTATTAGACATTGCTGAAGAATTTAACTGTATGTTGCTAGTAGATGAAGCTCACGCTACCGGAGTTTTGGGAGAAACTGGTGCTGGTTGCGTGGAACATTTTAACTGTACGAATAGGCAGTTAATTCAAGTTGGTACTTTGAGTAAAGCATTGGGTAGTTTGGGTGGTTATGTTGCTGGAAGCAAGAATTTAATAGACTTTTTAAGAAATCGCGCTCCTACTTGGATTTATACGACTGCACTTTCACCAAGCGATACTGCTGCGGCTTTAGAAGGAATTAATATAGTTAAAAAAGAACCACAACGCCGCAGTAAACTGTGGGAAAATATTAATTATTTAAAAGACTTGATGCAGAAAAACCTGCCAAATCTGCAAATA
>JBCCLY010000643.1:0-3029 GCA_039026655.1 Cyanobacteria bacterium P01_C01_bin.38
AAATACTCCGGGGAAAGCTAGTACGTTATTAATTTGATTTGGATAGTCGCTGCGCCCTGTGGCAATTACGGCAACGTCATCTTTAACTAATTCTGGCTGCACTTCTGGTATTGGATTCGCCATTGCAAAGACAATTGCATCTTTTGCCATTGTTTTAACCATTTCTGCCGTTAAAACTCCTGGAGCGCTGACACCGATAAATACATCCGCATCTTTTACAGCATCGGCTAATCTACCAGATGTTTTGACAGCGAATTCGCGCTTTTCTTGATTAAGGTTATTCCGACTTGTAGAAATAATCCCTTTAGAATCGCACATCCAAATTTCTTTTGCTTTGGCTTTACGCAACAACTTAGCGATTGCAACTCCAGCAGCACCAGCACCGTTGATAACAATACGGATTTGCTCTATGGGCTTGTTTACCAATTTCAAAGCGTTAAATAATGCAGCTAAGGTGACAATCGCGGTACCATGTTGGTCATCGTGAAACACCGGAATATCTAATTCTTCCCTTAATCTCGCTTCAATTTCAAAACAGCGAGGTGCGGCAATATCTTCTAAATTTACACCTCCAAATACTGGAGCTAGATTTTTCACCACACTGACAATTTCATTTGTATCCTGAGTTGCAAGGCAGATGGGGAAAGCATCGATACCGGCAAATTCTTTGAACAGCATTGCTTTTCCTTCCATGACTGGTAAAGCAGCTTCCGCACCGAGATTTCCCAAACCTAAAACAGCACTACCATCAGTAACAATAGCAACAGTATTTTGTTTAATAGTTAAATTGTAAACTTCCTCCGGATTTTGGGCGATCGCGCTACAAATACGTCCGACACCGGGAGTATAAGCCATTGCCAAATCGGATATACTCTTAAGTTGAATTCTGCTGGCAATACTAATTTTACCGCCGCGATGTAAATTAAAAGTGCGGTCGTAGACATCTAAAACCTTAACGGGAGGCAATGCTTTAACAGCCTGAATGATATTATCAGCATGTTCAGTACTCGCAGCATCAACAGTAATATCGCGAATCGAAACCTGTCTGCTTTGCTCGATCAAATCAATTTGACCTAGATTACCGCCACTTGCTGCGATAGCATTGGTAACGCTAGCAAACATCCCGATAATATTGGGAATTTCTAAACGTAGAGTCAAACTAAAACTAGAATTAGGTGTTAAGTCTGCCATTGTAAATAGGTAGATGACGAATCTTATTTTATTAAATTTAGGTTAAAGGTTAAAGGTCAAAGGTTTTTAAATTGAAGAGTTAGGAGTTAGGAGTTAGGAGTTAGGAGTTAGGAGTTAAAAATTATTTAGCATTTACACAAAGCCCCCTTTTTTTAAGGGGGGTTGGGGGGATTTTAAATTAAAGAGTTAGGAGTTAGGAGTTAGGAGTTAAAAATTATTTAGCATTTACACAAAGCCCCCCTTTTTTTAAGGGGGGTTGGGGGGATCTCTTTGTCTGGAACACTATACTTTCCGTTTATATAGAAATGGTGTTTAGTGCGCTTTGTCGATATTTTGAAATAAAAATTGGCATATTAACTATGGCTAGCTAATAATTCATAAATAGTTTGACAATTATATCTAATTATTCAACTTAATTCCTCAGATGAACACCAGAGAAATACCGAAATCAAATATAAGATCGAATTGAATTTTTCCTAAAGTAGCATAAATCTATCTCTTGAAAGCTTTAGGCAATTTATAATATTTTTATAAGTACCGCTAATTTTGCTGGTAAGTTAATAGGAGCAGGGATGATTTCAATTAGAAAACTAAATCCTGAAGATATCCAGCAGTTTTTTTTATGGCGAGATGCAGATATTTATATTCATAATATGCTGCGACGAGAAATAATCGAGCATGAAGAAGGAAAGCGCGTTATCTTCATTGCTTTAATTAATTTAAATATTATTGGAACAGTACAGTTTGTTCCTAAACATTATGACACCGATTTAGCTGATGGAATCTCCACTGCTCACTTACAATCGCTGTTAGTTGATACAAATTACAGAAGACAGGGTATCGGTTTTCAGCTAATTAAAACAGTTGAATTTGAAGCAGTACAGCGCAATTTTCAACGTTTAACTATTATGGTTGAATCAAATAATTTGCCAGCATTGAATCTTTATCATAAAACGGGTTTTGCTTTTTTTAAAAATTCTAATAATCGATGGCGAGGAATGGAATATTGCGTTCAATGTTTGGAAAAAAGTGTCGAAGAAGACAGCGATAAATCGCCAACTACGAACCTATAAAAAATTGCACAGCAAAAAACGCCTCCCGATTCCTCGGAAGGCGTTTCTATGATGTATAGACGTGATATATCGCGTCTCCCAATTATTCAATTATTAACCGTTGATTGCGGGAGCGCTAACAGCTACAGGAGCAGTTTCACCAGCAGCCAAATCAAGTGGGAAGTTGTGTGCATTTCTTTCGTGCATTACTTCCATACCCAAGTTAGCTCTGTTCAATACGTCAGCCCAGGTATTTACAACTCTACCGCTAGAGTCGATTACAGACTGGTTGAAGTTGAAACCGTTCAAGTTGAACGCCATGGTGCTGATTCCCAAAGCGGTGAACCAGATTCCCACTACAGGCCATGCAGCTAAGAAGAAGTGTAAGCTACGGCTGTTGTTGAAGGAAGCGTATTGGAAGATCAAACGACCAAAGTAACCGTGAGCAGCTACGATGTTGTAGGTTTCTTCTTCTTGACCGAACTTGTAACCGTAGTTCTGAGATTCAGTTTCGGTTGTTTCACGTACCAAGGAGGAAGTTACCAAAGAACCGTGCATTGCACTGAACAAGGAACCACCGAATACACCAGCTACACCTAATTGGTGGAAGGGGTGCATCAAAATGTTGTGTTCAGCTTGGAATACGAACATGAAGTTGAAGGTACCAGAAATACCTAAAGGCATACCATCGGAGAAAGAACCTTGACCAATGGGGTAGATCAAGAATACTGCGGTTGCTGCTGCTACAGGAGCGGAGAAAGCAACACAGATCCAAGGGCGCATACC
>JBCCLY010000644.1:0-3021 GCA_039026655.1 Cyanobacteria bacterium P01_C01_bin.38
GCTCTACCGGCAGCTTGCTCGCTGGGCATATAGCCAGGAGTACCAATTACAATCGAGCGGGTGAGACTTCCTTGAGAATTTACTGCTGTTGCCATTGTTTCCCGCACCGCACCAAAATCTATCAGTACGGGTTTACCGTCGCTATTTCGCAAAATAATATTATCTGGTTTGATATCCCGGTGAACAATCCGCTTGCTATGTACAAAACTTAAAACTGGTAAGAGATTTGATAATATTTCTCTAACGCTGCTTTCATTAAATAAACCTTGCTGCTGAACTTTAGCAGTTAAAGTATCACCCTCAACCCATTCTTGAACCAAATAAAATTGATCTCGATCGCAAAAATAAGCATATAAAGTCGGAATTTGTTCGCTTAGCCCTCCTAATTCTTCTAAAATTGCTCCTTCCCGTGCAAATCTTTCTTGCACAAGTTGGTAAACCTGGAGATTATTCTCAATCGGCTTCAGCTGTTTGATTACACAGCTACGCCTAGAAGGCATTTGAGTATCTTCTGCTAAGAAAGTTTCACCAAATCCGCCACTTCCCAAAGTCCGAATAATTTGATAGCGGTTATTTAACAGCATTTGCATTGTTCAGCAGTAAATACATAATATCTAGTTATATAAGTTACCAGTATAGTTTGATGATTTCCAGCTTAAAGGGTAGGGAGTAGGGAGTAGGGAGTAGGGAACAGTTAGGAGTTAGGAGTTAGGAGTTAGGAGTTATGAGTTAGGAGTTAGGAGTTATGAATTATGAGTTAGGGATTCTATCTCTAATTACTAATTACCAATTACCAACTACCAATTACCAACTACCAATTACCAACTACCAATTACCAATGCCCAATTCCCTACCTTTGAAACTTAAGATAGTCTTCTAAATCTTCAATTTGTGGATCTTTTAATTGCTGTAATACTCGCCAAATTATTGTGTAGCTGCCATCTGAATGACGACGTATAGGCTTGAAAGCAATAATTATATCGCTGCTTTGCATTTGCAATAATTGGTCTATGTAGCGGCGTTGTTTTCTAGAAATTCTTTGATTTTTAGCAATAATTTCTGGTAGCTGAAACTGCAAATGACGCACTAAGTAAGTATTATTTATTTTTGCATCGATATTTGAGTTTCTATTTTTGCCTGTAATAATTTTTCGCTTTTCTGTAAGTAGCTCTCTTAATCTACTAGGAGGTTGATAGTTAACTACTATGTCTCGCTTTTTAGCATCTACAGTTTGTAAGTTCGCGTCCAAATTTTCTAAAGGTATATCTCCAATTTCTGTTATAAATCCATAATCTACACCCTCAGATAGAAGCTGAAACTTTCCTTTTACTATGTGAAGTGGTAAATTGGGCGTAAAGTTACCTTTGGATTTACCTAAAACGGGAAAGGGATAGCGATCAAGAATATTTTTTTGGGAGCGATTCTCTACAGTATTCAAGGGACGAAGATAAGCTTGATGTGGCAATACGCGAAAAATACCCGTGTTAGGCATTAATAGCAATTTTCGGTAAGTTTGCTTTTGAGGGAGGTCAACATCGTAAGCTAAACGTTCAAATTCTGCCCCTAACTTTTTTGAATTTTGAAAATTGTTTTGAGCGGGAAGTACAGATATTGCAACTGCTAAAAACTGTTCTGCATTTTTTAAAATCTTTATTGCTGTACTATGTGGTTTAATTGCTGGTTGAACTGGCGGAACATAATTGGCGATTGCCCTTTTTTTTCTCTTACCAATAAACAGTGAAGCATTTGTTTCCACTAATGGTTCTAAAATAGCATAAGGAGTCGCTAGTTTTCCCAGATTTGGACGGCTTAAGGGAGACATGGGAAGCACTAAATCGGATTGTTTTTCTCCGCTAACTAAAGGCAATTCCCTTACCACAGCTAACTCTCCACGTCGAGATAAAAGTCTATCCAATATGGTCGTCAGTTTTGATAATTCTTTAGTGGAATTATACAAAGAACAGTAAATTTTTGAATTTGATTGACTTAAAGGAGGTATAAAATCAATAGAAGTGTCTCCATTTTGATTTTGATTGCATAAAACTTGGGGTTTGGAATATTGACGCTTGAGAAAACTTTCTACGACTACAATATAAGTAATTAACTGTCCTCCGACGGTTCGCATTTTGTTAGGATCGGGTTTAGATAGCGCTTCTTGAATACGATAAGTTAAATTTAGCTGCCGATTAACTAACCTTGTTGAAACAGTGTCAAAGCTTTCCACTTGGCTTGACTTCCGATTACGATCCCCAGAGAATTGTGAATCAGCTTCAGCCCCAAAAGCTTGTTCAAAATTAGTTAGCAAACACAAAGGAAGCAAAAAACTAAAAAAGGTATATTTCATGTTAAAAGTCCAATAAAAAATTAAAGCCTTAAAGTCTGAAGTCTAAAGTTTAAAAACAACTAAACTAGAAATTATTTGGACTGCTTGACGCGCATCCGTCAGTCCATTTTACTTTCGATGAAAGTTATTACGGTTTGTGATCAGTGTTGAAACAATATTTGATGCCAGCTTCTCAGGGACAACAACTTATTAATTCGGAAGCCCCATTACAACTATTACTGTTTGTGGATGAACGTCCCAAGTCCCGACTACAAATACAGCAGATACGCTCTTATCTCAAAGAATTACAGCTTGAATATGATTTTGAACTTCAAGTTGTTGATGTAGGCAAACAGCCCCATTTAGCCGAACATTTTAAATTGGTTGCAACACCAGCATTGATTCGGATTCATCCAGAACCTCGACAAATTTTAGCTGGTAGCAATATAGTTACTCAGTTAAAAACTTGGTGGCCGAGATGGCAAACTAGTGTAGAATCCTATCTGCAAATGCAGCAAGATTTGAAAGCTGTTGAAAATGATTCCAATGGGTACAAAAAATCTTTAGTTCCGCTTAATTCGCTAGCAATTTCTTCAGAAATTATTGAGCTTACTGATGAAGTTTTTCGTTTAAAGCAAGAAAAACAGCAGCTTCAAGAACAGTTGCAGTTTAAAGATCGTGTAATTGGAATGTTAGTA
>JBCCLY010000645.1:0-2994 GCA_039026655.1 Cyanobacteria bacterium P01_C01_bin.38
ACGGTGAGCAATTATAATCGCGGTGCGTTGAGCTAAAAGTTGATTTAAGGATTTTTGAATTCTGGCTTCTGTGGCTACATCTAAGTTAGCGGTTGCTTCGTCTAATACTAATATTTGAGGATTGCGAATTGCTGCACGTGCGAAGGCTAAAAGCTGTTTTTCTCCACTGGAAATGTTTGTTCCCCTTTCCCGAAGTTCGGAATTATATCCTTGTGGCAATTTTTCGATAAATTCTTCTACGTTTGTTGATTGTGCTGCTTGTTGAATTTCTTCAAAGGTGTAGTTGTCTCCTAATGTAATGTTGCTTTTGACATCTCCAGCAAATAAAAATCCTTCTTGCAATATTATGGCTAAATATCTTCTTAATTCGGCTTGGGGTATTTCTCTAATATCTATACCGTCTACTAAAATTCTACCTTTGCTAGGTTCGTAAAGACGGCATAATAAACGAATGATGGTACTTTTTCCGGCTCCTGTGGGTCCAACTAAAGCGATTTTTTCTCCCGGATTTATGGTAAAATCCAAATTCTTAATGACGTAATCATCTTCTTTATAAGCAAACCAAACTTGTTCAAAACGGATTTCTCCTAGTTTTGTAGGATCGATTCTATCGTCAATATTTTCTAAATTTTCGACTATTTCATCTATATAGCCGAATTCAAAGTTATTTGTTAGCGAATATCTCGGATTTGCTGTATCTCGTATTTCTATCGGCTCATCTAATATATCGGTAACTCGTTCGATGGCTGTAAAACCTGCTTGAATTATGGTAAATTTCTCTGCGAATTGTCGTAAAGGATCGAATAATCTTTGAGCATAAAGAATAAAACCTGTTAATGCTCCAACCGTTAAACTTTCTCCTAAAATTAACCAGCCAGCAACCAATAATACTCCGGCGATCGCTACTAAGGCAATCCATTCTAAAGTTGCTGAGACTGCGGAATCGTGGAAGATTGTTGCATCGACTTCTTTGACGTAGCGGTTATTGGTTTTCCTGAATTGTTGAGCGTTGAATTTTTCTCTACGGAATAGCTGTACTACATTGATTCCGGTAATATTTTCCTGTAGCTGGGAATTAAGTATAGAAAGCTCTTCTCTAACTTTATAATTGGCTTTACGAAACTGCTCTTGAAAGAAAGTAATTAAGGCGGATACGGGAAAAAGCAATAGCAGCAGCAGTAATGCTAGTTGCCATTGATAGTAAAACATAAAGCCGATAATTACCAAAGTTGAAAAAATATCAGCAAATATGCCTATAGCACCGGTAGAAAATACATCTCCTAAAACTTCTACGTCGGATGTCAATCTGGTAATTAATTTACCGACGGGGGTTTTATCAAAGAAGCGCACTGCCAAGGAAGTTACGTGATGAAATAAATCTTTGCGAATATCGGCAGTAATTTTTTGTCCGACTTTTTGAACTAAATATCCCTGGAAACCCGTTAGTATAAGCTTTATGATTACGGTAATTAGTAAAGCTATTTGGAGAAATAATAATCCCTGCTGGGGATTACTTTTGAGAAAATCGTAGGTGTCGGCATCTTTACGAATCAAAGAAACTACCTGAGCTACTATCACCGGCTGTATGGCATTTGCTATCGCTACTGGTATTAGCAATAACATTGAAATTCCTAAAAGCTTTTTATAGCTGTTAGCGTAGGGTACTAAACGCAAAAATAATCGCCAATCGTTTTTACGTTGATTGTTTTGCTTATAAGATTTTTTTAGAGTTTTGGAGATGCTCATAATAAGTGCATTATATTAATTTTTGTTCGAGAATTAACAATATTTTTTGATTGATGTTTGCACTTATGGTGCTTGACTATATCTGCAATTGGGAGGAAGACGAGTGTTGTTAATTGGGAGTTTTGTTGATGAGATTTAGGATAAATTGACGACGAGTTTGAGTTTTAGGGCTGTGTACGATGAAATACATTATGGATAAAATGCGATTTTGGGTGTTAACAGCGCTATTGCAAGGGTTTGAGTTTGTCGCACCTTGTTGTTAGTTACAACTGTTGAAGTAAACATGATATCAATGGAAACTCCTATAATATTCGGCTTTCATGGATATTGTGCTTTATCAAAATTTTATCAAGTTCGGGAACAATAAGCGATTTTTATGATGTTCATATCCACGATAATTTGATTTTCAAGTATTTGCAGATACACCAATTAGGAAAATAATTTTTTACAATTTGTATAGTAATTTACAAAGTGTGGCAAGATGTCAATTCTTGGCAGAAATCCCTATAAAGGCTTCATAGTAGATTGGAAAGATTCGATTCGTAAGATTAATGGTTCCGGGAATAATTTAGAAAAGCCTCGATTGGGGGCTAATGGTACGCCTTTTATTCGTCTTGGTACTTTTGAGTATGAAGATGGAGTTAATAGCCCTGCGGGGGTTGCAAAGGATGCAGAGGGTAATCCTTTAATTGGTGTTGATGGTAATGCTGTAAGTCGTCAGCCAATTCCGATTTTTAATCAGGCTGAAAAAGATAGTTTACATAAAATGGGTTTGGAGGTTGTTAAGAATGAGGATGATCTAAGTAATAATCCTCATGCGCCTTTTATTTACGTAAATACTTTAGACCGTCCAAGTGCCAGAATTGTAAGTAATTATACGTCTAAATTAGATAAGGGTGAAACCTCTCCTAGCTCGGAGGGTTTGACTGCGATAAATTGGGCTTTTGGGCAGTTAATTAACCACGATTTGAATTTAGCGAGGTTATCTGAGACTAGTTTTAATATTGATATTCCTGAAAACGATGCCAACTTTACACCGGATATTCCTCCAACTCCGACAATTAACAGGCAGGAAGATGGGGGATTAGAATTTGAGTTTCCTAGAAATGCTTTTAAATCGGGAACAGGAATTGTCAAAGATGGTAAATCGAAACCGGGGAAAGTACCTAACGATTTAACTCACTGGCTGGATTTATCAGTTGTTTACGGCTCTGATAAGGAATTAGCAAAATCTCTTCGTAGTAATAA
>JBCCLY010000646.1:0-2992 GCA_039026655.1 Cyanobacteria bacterium P01_C01_bin.38
GAGGGATGAAGCGCGTCATGCGGGATTTTTAAATAAAGCAATGGCGGATTTCAATCTTTCTTTAGATTTAGGTTATTTAACTAAAAGCCGTACATATACCTTCTTTCCCCCAGAATGGATTATTTATACGGTTTATCTATCCGAGAAAATTGGTTATTGGCGCTACATTATCATGTTTCGTCATTTGGAATTATATCCAGAAAACCAGTTTTATCCTTTATTTCGCTACTTTGAAAGTTGGTGTCAAGATGAAAACAGACATGGAGATTTCTTCAAAGCGCTGTTAAGATCCCAACCATCACTTTTTAATAATTGGAAAGCACGTTTATGGGTACGTTTCTTCTTGCTAACGGTATTCGTAACACATACGCTAACAGTATTTGAACGAGCAAACTTTTACAAATCTCTGAGTATAGATGCTCGCGAATACAACAAGAGAGTTATTGAAGAAACCAACAAAACATCTGCCAGAGCATTTCCAGCAATTCTTAATACCCAACATCCAGAATTTTTCCAGAGAATGGAAGAATGTTCCGATAGTAATTTAAAATTGGCGGAGATTGATAAGAGCGATCGCCCTAAAATAGTTAAATTGCTGCAAAAAGTACCGCATTTCCTTTCCATCATGGGGCATATGGTGCGCTTGTTTATGATGAAGCCAATTGATACGGAAGCAACAAGATCGGCAGTACATTAGTACGTTAATACGTTAAATAGATTTACTGGCTAAATAATTAAAGGGAATCAGCGTAAATTCTTTTTTTTAAGAGGGAATAGGGAATAGGGAACGGGGAACAGTAAAATATAGAGCATATCTCATTTAACTAAGGTATATTTGGACGGGCAGGGATGCCCATCCCACAAGAAAAATAATAAGCAATTATCAATTACCAACGATCAATTACCAATTATCAATTATCAATTATCAATTATCAATTAACTATTCCCTGTTCCCTACTCCCTTAAATTTAACTTATTTGGACGGGCAGGGATGCCCATCCCACAAGAAAAATAATAAGCAATTACTAATTACCAATTATCAATTACCTGTTCCCCGTTCCCTGTTCCCCGTTCCCTGTTCCCCATTCCCCATTCCCTACTCCCTACTCCCTACTCCCTACTCCCTTAAATTTAACTTTCAATTTATCTTTAGGATAAGCAGTAGGCGCGGGTATTATAGTTAAATCTTGCTCAGCTAAAAGTTCCCATTCATAATCCCTAACCAAAAGCGCCGCGAAAAGCTTCATTTCCAACTTAGCGAACTCTTTACCAATACATTCGCGCATCCCGCCACCAAATGTTGCATGACTAAAAGGTTTCGATTTATCTTCAGCCCGAGAAGGTGCAAAACGCTCTGGATCGAATTCTGAGGCGTTAGTATATACGCTGATATCTTGATTAGTTTTCGGTATGTTATACAACACAGACCAACCTTTGGGAATCAAGTAACCGTTAAATTCACAAGCTTGAATTGCCTGTCGAAAACCACCACCAACCGGAGGAATTAAACGCAAAACTTCTTTGATAACTCGATCGAGATAAGTCATTTGCTTGAGATTTTCTGTAGTTAACGGTTGTGAAAATCCTAATTCGTGCTGCTCCTGACGTACCTTTGCCAAAACATCCGGATGCTGCGATAACAAGAGACACATTGAGGCGATCGCCGATGTTAGTGTTTCATGCCCAGCGAATAGTAAAGTTAAGATTTGGTCTTTAATTTCTTCTACACTAAGGGTGTTACCGTCATCATCTGTCGCTTGCAATAAAATTCCCAAAGCATCTTTATTAGAAGCAGGTTGCTGTTGACGCTGCAATATGATTTCTTCAATCTGCTTGAGTAATAACTTACGACTGCGTAATGCTTTACCGAATCTTGTACCAGGCAAATTTATAGGAATGGTAAACAAACCTTTTACCAACTCTTCAAAAAGTTCAACAAAATTACTATCGCTAGCAGCATCCGTTCCTACAAGTAATTTACAGGCTACATCAAAGGTATATTTTCTAATTTCTGGATACCAAGTCAAAGTACCCATTTTTTGCCATTTTTCAAAATAATTCTGGAGAATTTCTTCCATTGCAGTAGTATATTCAGCCAAAGCTCTCGGTTGAAAAGCCTTCGATAAAACCTTACGGCGCTTTTGATGCGTAGTCCCCATTTGTATCGATAAAGAGCCAGAGCCTAATAAAATCTTAGTACTTCGAGGCCATTGCCCAGAAAAATATTTATTGTCGTTGGTAAACAGAAAACGGTTAGCTTCCGAACCAATCATAACTATAGTGGGATTTGTAAAGATATGAGTTTTGAAAATAGATCCGTAGTTTTCATATCGTTTTTCTATGAAATCAGAATCCCGTATAAAGCTGATTGTTTCACCAATAACTGGTAAACCAAAATTACCGGGAGGTAAAGGTAGTGATTTAGGATTTGTAGATGTCATTCGATTTTAACAACGGATTGGTTTACTAAATAACTATTTTTGAGAGAAAAATGTAACGAAATTTACAAAAATCTCTTCAATTATCAAAACTCAAGCTACGGTAAATTTGTAGAGACGCGATATAATGCCCTGGCGGGCACGCTGCGCTAACGCGTCTCTACATTTATGGCAATCACGAACATATTTTAATTTTTACATTTTATGGATAAGACATCTCCATTATTACCAGAAAATCCAAGCCCTGCATATATTTGCCCGTTCGATCAAGCCTGTAGCTATTTAGACGCGGCAGGCAAAGAATTAAAGTTGGATTCAGGTGTATTAGAAATACTTAGCAACCCGCGTAAGGTAGTCACAGTTTCGATTCCAGTAAAACGAGATAATGGTGAAATCCAAGTATTAGCAGGGCACCGAGTCCAACACTGTAATGTTTTAGGAGCATTTAAAGGCGGTATTCGTTTCCACCCAGCCGTTACTCTGCGAGAAGTTTCGGCTTTAGCAATGCTGATGACTTGGAAATGTGCGTTGTTGGGAATTCCTTATGGTGGTGC
>JBCCLY010000647.1:0-2991 GCA_039026655.1 Cyanobacteria bacterium P01_C01_bin.38
CGTATCCCGTAGTGCATTACAAGGCGATCGCACTGTCAAAAGAATCGGCGATTACATTGCTAAAAAAGTCGGCGACAGGCTAAAACAACTGTACCGCGACGACCGCGAGCAGTATATCAACGCTTGGAAGGATTTAGCAACCTTCGTTAAATTCGGGGTAATGAACGATGAAAAATTCCAAAAGCAGGTTGAAGATATCGTAGTTTTCCGAACAACCAAAGAATCGGAAAACACCGAAAATAAAGCAGAACCAGCAGAAACCCCCGCAGTAGAAGTACAGTCCCAAGAAGGCGACGTTTGGCAAGACGTTACTCCTGGTGGTGAAGGAGATAAAAATCCCGAATCTGCTCCACAAGCCAAATTGCCTTACGTAACCATCAAAGAGTATTTAGAGCGCAACAAAGAAAGTCACGAAAACCGCGTCTTTTACTGTACAGATGAAGCATCACAAGCAGCCTACGTAGAATTACATAAAAACCAAGGCTTAGAAGTCTTATATTTAGACTCCTTCATCGACACCCACTTTATCAACTTCCTCGAACGCGAATACAACGAAGTCAAATTTACACGCGTAGACTCCGACTTAGATAACACACTGCTAGACAAAGATAAATCCAGCGAAATAGTAGATCCAACAACCAACAAAACCCGAGGAGACACAATCAAAGAAATATTTGAAAAAGCCCTCAACAAACCCAAACTCAACATTCGCACCGAAGCATTAAAATCCGACAATCCCCAAGGAACACCACCAGCAATGGTGCTTTTACCAGAAATCCTGCGTCGTTTGCGAGAAATGAACGCCATGATGCAGCAGCAAAACGTAGAATTTCCCGAAGAACACGTATTATTAGTTAATACAGCCCATCCACTGATACAAAACCTAGAAAATCTTAACCAAGGTAGTATCATTCAAAGTGACGGACAATCATCCAACGCCGAAATAGTAAACTCAATTTGTCAGCACGTATACGACTTAGCCCTAATGTCCCAAAAAGGCTTCGACGCAGACGGAATGAAATCCTTCGTAGAGCGTTCAAACGAAGTACTCACTAAGCTGACACAGCAAGCAGCGAAGTGAAACAGTTAACAGTTAACAGTGAACAGTGAACAGTTGGGAATTGGTAATTGGTAGTTGGTAATTGGTAATTGGGGATGGGGCATTGGGAATGGTTAAGAGTTAAGAGTTAGGAGTTAGGAGTTATTTCTACCCCCTCTTCCCCCTCTTCCCCCTCTCCCCCCTCTCTCATATAAAATAGAAAATTACGTTAAAAAATAGGAGATTCTTCATATGGCGCGTAGATGTCAACTGACAGGTAAAAAAGCAAATAACGGTTATGCGGTTTCTCACTCTCACCGTCGTACCAAGAAACTTCAGCAGGCTAATTTGCAAAGCAAGCGCGTTTGGTGGGCTGAAGGTAATCGCTGGGTGAGACTAAAGCTTTCTACTAAAGCAATTAAAACTTTGGAAAAGAAAGGTTTGAATGCAATGGCTAAAGAAGCTGGAATTAATCTTAATCGCGTGTAAATTAGAATTGCGGGTAATTGAACAAATATTGCCTTTCCAATCAATCAACATATAAAGCTCACATATATTCTGTATGTGGGCTTTGTTTTATTCTTGTATTTTGTAGGGTGTGTGAGGGCTAAAACAATTTAGCAAGCCAAAACAAACAACTTGCCCAAGCCCTCACGCGCCATTAAGCCAAATTATTTTGTAAAGTATGAGAGCCAAAACAACTTATCAAGCGTAACCAAACAACTCACCCAATGCCCTCACGCACCATTAAGTTGTAGGTTGGGTTACTCTTCGAGAAAGCTTCGCTTACACTCCGTTCAACCCAACACTGCGGCACATTAAAATTGATGGGTAGATAGGTTCGTAGTTGGCGCTTTAGCGCTCGGATTTAGGACTGTAAGTTGTAGGTTGGGTTGAACGGAGTGAAACCCAACACGGGTGTTGGGTTGCGCTTCGCTTAACCCAACCTACAAAATACCCAAATTCACGATTGCTTTTGCAACCCTAAGTAATCGTAAAATGGTTTTAGATGCAACATCAACGGAATCCACAAGCGCTAAAAATATAGTCATTCCTGCGGAAAAAACAGATGGTAGTGCGAGCATCTTGCTCGCTCGATGCTAGCGAGCAAGATGCATATCCTCCGGACACGCTTCGCTAACGCACTACGGAAATTAATTGGAATTACTATATATTTCCCCAAAATTTCGTTTCACAAATACAAAACACCGCTTCACAACAAATATTTTTTCTCTGACTGATAACTTTACCGCTCTACATGGGTACTATAAATTTAGTTCGCTAATAGCAACTTCATAAAGTTGTTATTAGCTAGTGATAATTTACGTGAAAAATCCGCAAAAATCTTATGAAGCTATAGCTTTATTTTTCTAGGTCAGGTATAAATTAAGTAATTAAGATAATACTTTTTTTAACCGGAAAAACATCAAAATTTTACAAAATTAAAATAGCACTTTTGTTTGATTTATGAAACTTTATGATAATGACCGCTGCCAACCAAAAATTATTTAGGTTGGCAATGTTTATATATCATATTTAGGACTTACGCACGGGTAACGTAACTATAGTCATTGCGACGTAAGGAAGCAATCCCGAAAACTCGAAAACCTTAGCGAGTGCGTAAATCCTGATATTTTTCCACTAATTCTTTATAGTAATGATTTTGTTACTGCAATAGAGAGAAATTAAAACTCTTATATATGCCTAATCGAATGATAGGCATTATTTTCAATAGGTTTAAAACTATTTCATTTAAAAACTCGCATAAAAACTCTTGATAGGAAAGTAGCTATGTCGAAAAAGCGTAGGTTAATCAGGGCAATTAAAAAGTTTTCCCGAAAGTTTCTCCGTAAATCTTCCTCTACTGTTAAAAAACAAAGTTTATGGCTTTTACGAAATTTTATAGGTACTAAGAAGCGACGAAATTCGGTTAATAGTGGTTTTGTGTTACC
>JBCCLY010000648.1:0-2988 GCA_039026655.1 Cyanobacteria bacterium P01_C01_bin.38
ATTGATTGGGGTTGTTTGGTCAATGTTGATGGTTGGTATTGTAATTGGAGCGATTGTTAGTTCTAGATTACTAGAAACACCAGAAGTTTGTGGCGCGGCTATTTTATCATATAATCCTTCTTTAACTGGCGAAGTCGCTGATATCGGACAACTGCAAGCTACAATTAACCCCGTATTTATAATGATGCCAGCCTTGGTTTTTGGACTATGTATTTTAGCAACTTTTGGGGTAGAAAAAAAATATTCGCGTTACTCTTTACGTTCTGAAGCTGTTGAAAGAGAAGATCAAATCACTTTAAATAAAGCATTAAAAGTTCTGACTGCCAACCGTCAAACAGGTTTATTTTTTGGATTTTTACTAGTATTAAGTATAAGTCTGTTTATGCAAGATTCGGTATTAGAACCATACGGTGGTGAAGTGTTTGGAATGTGTATTGCTGAAACCACAAGATTAAACGTTCCTTTTGGTATCGGTACTTTAATTGGGATTTCTTCGAGTGGCTTTTTAGTAGTACCTCGTTTAGGAAAGAAAAATACTACTAAATTTGGATGTATTAGTGCAGCAATCAGCAATATTTTGATTATAATGGCGGGATTTACTGCTAGCAAAAGCTTATTAATGGGTAGTTTGCTGTTTTTTGGATTATCATCTGGAATGCTGACAGCAGGTGCTACAGGCTTGATGTTGGATTTGACTGCGGCAGAAACTGCCGGTACGTTTATCGGTGCTTGGGGATTAGCGCAATCAATGGCTAGAGGTTCTGCTACAGTGCTTGGTGGAGGATTTTTGAATTTAGGTAAAATGCTATTTGAGTTACCAGCAATGGCTTACGGATTAGTATTTTTTTTACAAGCAATAGGAATGATTTTTGCAATTTTCTTATTGCGTAGCATTAACGTTAAAGAGTTTCAAAACAATGCTAAAGTAGCGATTAGTTCTATTTTAGAAAATGAGTTGGATTAGTGGGAATTGGGGATTGGGCATGGGGGATTGGGGATTGGTAGTTGGTAGTTGGTAATTGCATCTCAAGGTATTAATAAAGGTTGGTGAAAAAGACGCATTAAAAAAAGAAAAGATAGATAAAGCCCTTCTTCTGTAATACCGACATTTAAACTTTAAGTATTATATGAAAAAATAATTTAAAATCCCCCATTCCCAATGCCCCATGCCCAATTGCCAATTCCCAATTACCAACTACCAATTACCAATTACCAAATAACAATATGAATGATTTTTGGAACCAAATTTTAAAATTTTCTCAAACTACTACAGAAGCAGTCGGAAAGCAGTTAATGCAAGATTTTGGTAGGGTGCAAGCTGATAATAAAGCTGATGGTAGTTTGGTGACGAAAGCCGATAAATGGGCTGACAATGAAATTCGAGAGGCTATTAAGTCTCAATTTCCCAATCATGGTGTACTCAGCGAGGAAAATGATAAGGTTTTCCCCGGTAATGAGTGGTGCTGGATTGTCGATCCTTTGGATGGTACTACTAATTTTACGAGGGGAATCCCTATATGGTGTATTTCTCTGGGCTTGCTTTATAAAGGTACACCTGTATTTGGTTATGTTTATGCTCCACCTACCGATGAAGCTTTTCACGGTTATTGGCAAGGTAATTCTGGATTGGATTTACCAGAGGGAGCATTTCGGAACAATATTCCGATTAAAACCAGCGATGATAAAATTACTCAAAATCATTTTTTCAACGTATGCTCTCGCAGCACGTCGATAATAAGTCCAAATTTTCCTTCTAAAATTAGAATGCTTGGTGTTGCTAGCTATAATTTTCTGACGGTAGCAACGGGAGCGGTATTAGGTGCTGTTGAAGCGACACCCAAGGTATGGGATATTGCTGGCGCTTGGGTTATTCTACAAGCTGCCCAAGGTTGCTGGATATCTTTAGAATTCGAGCCTTTTCCTTTGAAAATAGGTGAAGATTATAGTGCGAAATCTATACCTACTTTGGCTGTAAGTAAATCAGAATTAATTGATGTATTTAAACCTTTTGTGGTTAGTAGTTAACTGGTAGAGTATGTTGTCGCCGTCTTCGCAATGCACTGTTAGTTTCATCTAATATTTCATCAACTGACATTATTTATGGAATCAAAACCTTTGTAGAGACGTGATATATCGCGTCTGTACATTTTTGATTTGAAAGTAAAAAGAAACCAAGTTTTTTACTAATAGCTAAATTATTCAATGATTCGCATCAATTAAACACTCTTGGGTTGTAAAGCCTAAGACTCGAACAATGCATTCCGATCGGTAAGTAGTCGTGCAAAATTAATTTAACATTTTAAAATCTTCTAAACCTTGAGATTGCTTCGTTCCTCGCAATGACAATACACAATTAATTTTGCTTAGGTACTTATTTAAAGCTATTTTGAACCCAGATTTGCAGTAAAAGAACCAGCAAATAGCCCTATTTTCTATCAAAAGACGGCAAACACCACATTAATGTTACGGTTCACCCGAATTACTCATAGTATTAATTCTCATACATTAGTCATTGTACAAGCAAACACGGATCGAGCCATTAACACCTGATTGTTGCATAACCGTCCAATCACGGGTTCGGGAAACCACCCTTCATTCACTGGCTGCACAGGCTCAGTATATATAACAGTGTAATTAGGATAGCCAGTGGCTCGATGCTTTGCGAAATGCTTTCATATTGATGCCTTTAGTGGTTGCTTTTAAGAGCCAGTTACCTCAAAATTAAACCTTTTATATTCTCATTCATTGTTTTTGTAGTTATACGGAGCCAAAAATAAGATGGCAAAAGTAGTTGGAATTGACTTAGGTACAACTAATTCTTGTGTCGCAGTAATGGAAGGTGGTAAGCCCACAGTTATTGCTAATGCAGAAGGTTTTCGTACCACACCTAGTGTTGTTGCTTTCGCGAAAAATGGCGATCGCCTGGTAGGGCAAATCGCGAAACGTCAAGCGGTAATGAATCCCGAGAACACTTTTTACTCGGTTAAG
>JBCCLY010000649.1:0-2982 GCA_039026655.1 Cyanobacteria bacterium P01_C01_bin.38
AGATATTTAGAATTAACCAGCTTGTACGGTATAGGGGCTGGTTAATTTATCAAGTTGCTGTACTAATAAGCTGAGGAATAATCCTACGTCTGTAACTACACCAACTGATTCTACGGAACCTCGATCGCTTAATTTTGTTACTACTGCTGGATTGATATCGACGCATACCATTTTGACTCCGGCAGGTGTCATGTTACCTACTCCTATGGAATGCAGCATGGTTGATAGCATTAATATCATGTCTGCTCCTTTCAGTAATTCTGCGTATTCTTCTTGTGCTTTAATTAAATCCATTTGAGTGTCGGGTAAGGGGCCGTCATCTCGAATGGAACCGGCTAGGGCAAAGGGTACGTTGTTCTTGACGCATTCGTACATTACACCTTTGTGAATCATTCCTGCCTGTACGGCTTTGGCAATGCTTCCGTGACGACGCACGCTGTTGATGGCTTTGAGATGATGGCGGTGTCCTCCGCGTACTGAAATACCCCGCTTCATATCAACACCTAAAGATGTTCCCATGATTGATTGCTCGATATCGTGAACTGCGATCGCGTTTCCACCAAGTAATCCCTGTACGTAACCTTCTCGGACTAACTGTGATAAATGTTCGCCACCACCAGTATGTATGACAACTGGTCCCGCCGTGACAATAACTTTACCGCCGGTATCGCGAATTTTACGCAATTCCCAAGCAACTTGTTCGACAATTAATTCTACACGGCGTTCGCTGGAAACACCAGCGGACATAAAGCTAAATTCTTCGGTATTGCGCTTTTCTCGCGATTCGGGGTTACGTATGGTGCGGATACCCTGTACGTCAACAACTACCTTTTCCCCTGCTACTAAATCGCGCAGTATTTTACACCGAGCGGTGATTCCTTGGGGGGTTTCGGTAATCGCGATCGCGCCATCCATACGTTGTGAATCTACTTGTACCCATGCGCCATTAATCCGAACTTCGGTAGGATAAATAGTACTAACGTAGAAGTCATCTGGTGCAACACCATTTTGAATTACGGGTTCGAGTTTAGCATCACGCTCATCTTCTGGTAAATTCATCGCACCCAAATCAATTAAATGGGATACGATGCTTTCCATCACTTCATGAGAAGGAGCAGAGACTTTCACCTCAGCAGCAGAAGTACTTTGACGCTGTTCCCCCAAAAGGAAATTTTGGACTTTAAAACTTCCACCATTGTCTATAATTAAATCCAAAGCACGGTTAATTAAACCAGAATCGAGTAAATGCCCTTCCATGCGGACAACTTTACTTTCTACCTGAGAAATAGCGTGTACGTCTTCTAATACAGGTTCGTTAACTCGCAAAGTTAAACATTTTGCCGCACCACCCGCTTTCAAAAATTCGCTTAGTGGAGTTTCAATCACCTCGAAACCAACTTTCGCCAAACGTTTTTTGAGTGAATCGGAAGCTTTATTCATTACCACAATGCTTTCCACATTCACCGTATTGCAAGCGAAATTTACTGCGTCGGTTTCTTCTATAGCAATACGTTTTTCTGGTGCAACTCGCATTTCAATTATGCGGTTGGAATAAGAGTCAAAAGCGCCAGGATAGTAAAGTAAATAGCCATTAGCTAAAGGACAAAAACAGGTATCGAGGTGATAAAAACGTTCGTCAGTTAATCGTAAAGATAATACCTCAATATCCAACCACTTTGCTAAATAAGGATGGGAATCCAACTCCGAGCGAAAACCGTAACCAGCCCATAACCAGCGCCCTTCTCGATCTAAAAGAGCATCACCAGCACCTTCAAAAGGTAAATCTTTAGGCAATTCATAAACATTAAAGCCATTTTCCTCAAACCATGCCTTGAAATAAGGCTCCTCCTTTTGACGCTCTTTATGTAAAAAGCGACTTAAAACCACATTCTCATCCAAAACCAAACCAGCATTAGCGGTAAAAACCATATCGGGAACACCTTTATGAGGTTTTACCAAATCCACAATCGCATGTTGTTTAAGCACCGAGTGCAATTTTTGCCACTGTTGCACCGCACGCTCTTGAGATGACTTGTGAATATTCCCTTCCATCCAAGGATTTATCACATAATCAACATCATAATGTTCCGGGGCACACATCAAAAAGCGGATTTCAGAAGTTTTCATTTCTTAAGTACCTTCAAGGAGTATAGATGCAACGTTCCTTGTTTATTCTATTACCTCGGAGGAAGTGGGGGATGAGTTAGGAGTTGAGAGTTAGGAGTTAGGAGTTAGGAGTTAAGAGTTAGGAGTTAGGAGTTAAGAGTTAGGAGTTGGGAGTTAGGAGTTAGGAGTTAGGAGTTAGGAGTTAGGAATTACCAATTACCAATTATCAATCCCCCATGCCCAATCCCCCATGCCCAATTACCAACTACCAACTACCAACTACCAATGTCTATTTCGATATATTTCTAAGATTAAAAGAGTATTATTTCAAAACGGATTAAACGAAGTGGTTGATAACATACGATTATTAAAGATAATTGTTACAAAGAGTGTAATATTAGAACGGTGACACAAAATTCTAATCCAAGTTTTGACCGTGGTTTAAAAAGAATACTTAATCGCTTAACGGAAACAATAGAAAGGGATAGTTTAATTACTGATACTATATTCCGTTTGAGAAATACATTTGATGTCGATCGCGTCGTTTTATATTACTTTTTTTCTAAATGGGATGGGCAAGTTACTTTTGAGTCTTTGAGTTCGGAGAAATGGTCTATTCTTGGTTCTACTGGCCCGGATGAATGTTTTAATGATGGATATGCCGAATTGTATTTACAAGGAAGAATACGGGCAATTGCGGATATTGAGTCAGAACCTATTGCTGATTGTCACCGCGATTTTTTACGTAGTTTGCAGGTTCGCGCTAATTTAGCTGCGCCTATTTTAACAGGTAAGGGTTTATGGGGTTTATTGATTGCTCATCATTGTCAAACACCCCGTTTATGGACTCCATCGGATATTGAAATGATGCAGACT
>JBCCLY010000650.1:0-2977 GCA_039026655.1 Cyanobacteria bacterium P01_C01_bin.38
CCTGTAGTGCTGTAAACCAGGTAATCACGGTTTTCCGAGGCTTGGTTTAAGCGAGTACCGTTAGCTTCTCCAGGATGCTGGATGGCTAAAAACATGGTTTGCTCGTCAGGAGTTAAATAAGGTCCGGTTGCTTCGCACTCCATCGGTCCGATACCAAATAACAAGGCTTCACCTGCATTCTCACCAGAAGTTGGAATATACCAAATAGTATTATTGCCAAATAGTCCTGATATATTTGCGGTTTTGCCTTCATCATCGGTACGTTTTGTAACGGCGTTATTGAGTTTGGATGTTGAAGTATCCGTTACCATCCATACATTCCCACCTTTATCTAAAAGCAGGTTGTCAGGATTTGCGAAACCCATTCCGCCGCTGTTTGGTTCGCCACCAGTAACAAGCATTTCCCATTTAAAAGTCATGGCTGCTGGGTTATTGCCATCTTCAATTAAACGCATTACCCATCCATACTCATAAGGAACTTCACCGTTTGGACCTGTGAAAATTCTGCTATCGGGACCGCCATCTTTACTTGGGGAACCGGAAGTAAAGCTAATATACAAATCTCCATTCGGTGCAATTTCGGTGTCCTCCGGACGAGCCGTACAAGTTGCACCTGCGGCATTAGCGGCGTAATGTGCGTCAATTAATATTACACCCTGTTTTTCTTGAGCATTACCCGCGTATAAATCGCCAAGCTTTTTGAATTGTTGCTTATACTGAGCAATTTCTTCGTCTTTACTAGCTGCGAAATAATTGCCTTTAATTGGTTGTGATACTTCAAAAAGGGTTCGCTTTAGTTCGGATGACTGGGGTCCTGATGGTAAATTTAGCAAATTTCCAGCTATATTACTCGGAAGTTGCGGATCTACAGAAGTATCTGCATTTAAAGGTATCCAGCTACCCGTTCCATTAGAATCGAATTTGGCTGCGTAGAGCGTTCCCTGAGAAAGAAGTTGAGAATTGGCTTTGTCTTTAGGATCGGAAACTCGATCGCTACTAACGAATTTATAAACGTGTCCGCCTCTTCGATCGCACCCTGAATAAAATGCTAGAGGCTTTCCAGTTTCGGCACGAACGCCTACTGCTTCATGGCGATAGCGTCCCAACCAAGTGTGTTTTGTGCCGTAATCATTGGGGTTAGCCGGATCTACTTCAACTATCCAACCGTATTTATTCCCAGATAGTCCAAAAACGTTACCTTGACCGTACAAGTCTCCTTTACTTAATAAGAATTGTTGCTTTTCTGGCTCAAATGATGTTCCATCAGCATACACGGGTTCGGGTACCTGTGCCTGAAAATTTTCTTCCGCACTTAATACCGTTCCCCAAGGTGTTGTTCCACCAGCACAATTACCAAACGAACCAATTATGCGATCGCCTAGTTTGTCAGTGTAACCAAGTCCTTGCTGCTTCTTAAATACGAGTACGGCTGGACCTGTTGCTTTAAGGTAGCGCCCATCTTCTAAACCAGAAATTCCACTAATACGTCTATCTTCATTGCTATTAGTACGTTCCCATTTGCCATCACTATTCTTGCGAATAGAAATAACACCTAAACCCTGATCTAATAATGCTTCGGAACTAATTTCTCGTATTTTAGCTTTTAATGGGTCGTCTTCCTTTAAAGCATAAGCATTTACTTCACCTATCCCTTGCGAATCGGTGTTTAGCTTGCTTATTACCTCATCAATCGGTAACGATTTTCCTATCACCTTGTCATAAGTTTGTATCCAAGGAATAGCGCTAATGTATTCAAAATTAACTGTGAGATATCCTTCATTTTCTCCCGTTGGAACAAACGATAAATAATCATTGTTGTAACCGAATCGGGAATCGCCGACTTTATCGCCCCAAGCAGCAATAACTTGATACTCAAAACCATTTGGCAATACCAAATCATCAACTACTTCATAGTTGCGGTAAGCTTCTTTTTGTTGTTCTGGTGTAAATCCAGCATTTTGCAGTGGAAGGGGACTTTTTACAGGTTGGAATACGAATAACGCCTTGTCTTGTGGCGTACTTGGCTGTTTTGTTACATTTCTATCGCACCCTGCCAGCGAGCCAAGTGCTACCGCACCTGCACTTCCTCCCATCAACAACAAAAAATCACGACGTTTGATACTCATCAGTTTATTTCTTATTACACCAGCATTTTTAGTTAGATAGGAAACAATTTTATATCGCCTCTGTTACTTTAATCGCGAAAGTTTAAGAATAGGTAAGCATTTTGTAAAAAGTAAGTTAGTTTACAATGCTTTCACTAGTATCTTTTATTTCTATAATAACAATAAGCATTAAGTAATTACCCTTTATTATTTTTGGTAATTTATGTGTACATTTAAACAGATAATTATTTAAAGTGTCAAATGTTTTTCATTTTTTATTTGTTTTTCTCAGAGACAATTTATCTAGGTATAATAAGCTTTTCGCAGAATATATTCTAATCGTAACATGAAGTTATTAGTCACTATTAAAAGAGTATTTATTCTTATATAAAAACTGAATATATGTATTTTATGTAACTTTACATCTTTCACTTATTAGCAAAAATATAATTTATTATGTTTACTTTTTTACTAGCATATTACGTATTTTAGGGTTTAGCTGTAACTACATATATCTGTGAAAATATCAAAATTGTGCTGGTGATTAGCGGAGCTAAACGCCCGAAGGGCGTAACGCTGTATTTAGGATTGATGAAAAAATAAATCCATACAAATTTCTATTATTATCGGTTGTCCGTATCTTTTGAAAGTAGGATACGCAAAAATGCTTCTAATGAAACCTTTGCCATGTAAATTTTACAGCAGTTCTATCGGGGAATTGCATTCTAATAGCGTATTGGAAAACTAGTAGTGGTCTGTCCCGTTAATCTTGATGGGTATTTTCATGTTTGTAGTTGGCGATTTATCGCTCCGGGGGACTAAAAGTCCCAACTACGAACGTAGAAGTACCCATCAGAACGGCTGGGGACAAA
>JBCCLY010000651.1:0-2976 GCA_039026655.1 Cyanobacteria bacterium P01_C01_bin.38
AAGTTTGCTGCTGCTATATTTCGCGCTGTTGCAATATTGAAGTTAGTACTAGTTGGGACAAAAACAGTGTCACCATCGCGCAAAGTAATATCTTGAAAACTTCTACCTGTTTTTATCAGTTCATCTAAATTAAGAATTACTGTTTGCTGTCTTCCATTCCCAATCTCACGGCGTAACTGTACTTCTGTGATGTCAGCACTAATGGTAACACCTTGAGCGGTGGTTAAAGCAGCTAAAACGGTTGGGTATTGAATACCTGGATCTTGACCCGCACCACCTTGCAAACTGAGTGTATAAGCCCCCGGACGAGTTACTTCCCCAGCAACAAATACGTTAATCGGACGAGGAGATAATAAATTAACGGAAATAATTGGTCGTCTGAGAAAACGACGGTATCTTTCGGAAATTTGATCGGCAGCTTGTTCCGTCGTCAACCCTCCTACCTGAACGCTACCAATCAAAGGTAGGTTAATTGCTCCGCCGGGAGGAATTACGTAGGTACCTGTATAGTCAGGAACTTCAAATACGTTGACTTGAATACGATCGCCTCCACCCAATGCGTAGCTAGACCTAATCCGTTGTTGTGCAGCAACTGGATTAATTGGTTCTAAAGCAACGTTAACGGCAGTTAGTAACATTACACCCGCTAATGGTCGGGCAAAAAATTTTAATAGACCTGTGTTAAGCATATTCACCATTCATATTTTGATTTGTAAACCGCCGTCTTAACATTCTATATTCTTGACTATACTTAAGTATTCAAGTTCCATTACATTTTTATTTTCTAAAATAACCGAAATTTGGAATAGAGAAAATATTTTATAAGTTTAAATTTTTAATAAAGTTAATATAAAGTTTCATTTCTCGTTATAAAGAATTATTACGGATAAGTGACGATAAATACACTAGATTGCGTTGAGACCGTTCTGCTAAATATAGTCTTTAAATATACAATTACCTCTCTTATTTCTTAAATAATTTTCCATCATAATATGAAGTGCGCTTCGCAGTTTTTAATCATTCCTGCGGAAAAAACAGATGGTAGTGCGTTAGCGAAGCGTGTCCGGAGGACATGCATCTTGCTCGCTAGCATCGAGCGAGCAAGATGCTCGCACTACGGAAATTAATTGGAATTACTATAAACTAAAATAAATCCGGTTTTTTTTAAGTGCTTACATTCATCAAAATCTACCATAGCAGTAGTTACGTTTCTCGGTATTAAATAGGAGAAAAAGAGGGAGTAGGGAGTAGGGATTAGGGAGTAGGAAATAGGAAATATAGACAGAAGACGGCATTATAAATAATGTTAGTTATTAAAGTCCTTGGATTTTTTCCATAAAAAACTCTTCTAAAGAAGGTTTATAGGCGTTTAGAGTAAGTAAATATCCTCCCATTAAACGAAGGCTAGCTAAAAAATCGTACATTTCCCCTTCTAACTCACCTTGCCAACAACCATCGGTTAAAGATTGGAGATTGGGCATCCATTTTTGTAAACTTTCCCAATCGCCACCTTTACCTTTAACTCGATATGTGTTTGGTGTTCCTAATAGTTGTGAAACACTACCAGAACAAATTAACTCACCTTTATTAAGAATCGCAACGCGATCGCAAATTAATTCTACTTCGTTAAGAATATGGCTATTGAAAAAAATCGTCTTACCTTGCTGCTTCAGATTTGTAATAATTTCGCGCATCTGATAGCGCCCAACCGGATCTAAGCCTGACATGGGTTCATCCAAAAATATCAAATCTGGATCGTTTATCAAAGTTTGAGCCATTGCCACCCGCTGTTGCATTCCCTTACTGTAGCGACGCATCTGTTTTTTACGAGCATCAAATTGAGATAAGCCAACCAAATCAAGCAATTGAGGAATGCGCTGTTTTTGCACCTTTTTAGGAATTTGGAATAATTGAGCGCTCCAACTGAGAAATTCCCATCCGGTGAGAAAATCATACAGATAAGCATTTTCCGGTAAATAACCGATGCTTTGTTTTGCTGCGCGATCGCCAAGTGGTTTACCTAGCAATAAACCTCTACCAGAAGTTGGACGAATAATTCCCAGCAACAATTTCAGTAATGTAGTTTTACCAGCACCATTTCTTCCCAGCAATCCGAAAGTCTCTCCCCGGTAAACTTGTAGAGAACAGCTTTTGAGAGACACGATTTTTTGATTCATCCAAAAACCAGTGCGGTAAACCTTTCGTAGCTCCGAAGTTAGAATTACCGGAGAATCTTGAGTTGTATCTGGGGAAAACGCAGCTTCAACAGACTTCATTACTAATACACACACCGCTAAACTACTTACAAGATACCCAGTTGTGTGGTCAGAATAACAATATACAGCGGATTTCTTCTTAATGAGGTACAGAACATATCATGATAAGGGAGTAGGGAGTAGAAAAATGTACCTCATTTAACTGCAAAGTCCTGTATTTTAAGAAAAGTAAATTTACTTGTTTAAATAAAGCTGTTGAATGACTTGTTCTCTATGCGAGTAAATTATCCTAAAGTTAGGATTTATTAATATAAATAGCAATCATCAAGCTGTTAAATCATTAAAAAAAAGGGAATGGGGAATAGGGAATAGGGAACAGTGATAAAGAATCTTTTCTTTGAATGCAATACAGATATTGCTGGCAAAATCGGACGGGCAGGGATGCCCATCCCACAAGAATGCATTCTAGTCAAACGAAAACCGCTATAGCTGTTCCCTGGGGAGCATCCCTTCAGGTGGAAATTTATTTTTTGTAGTGCGTTAACGCACTACCAACTTGCATTTTTACCTGCATCGGAATGCTCCCGTTCCCTGTTCCCTATTCCCTATTCCCTATCCAAACAAAATATTAAACTAATTTTGCACGGGTACTTATGTGCTGATGAATTATGATTGAGTCTCTTTATCTTTAACTTTCCAAAAAGCAATAATTCCGCTAATAATTGCTTTAGTAATAGTCTCTCCAAATATAATTGATACA
>JBCCLY010000652.1:0-2971 GCA_039026655.1 Cyanobacteria bacterium P01_C01_bin.38
GTATTAGATTATTAGGTATTTCACTGTCAAATCTTGATAATGTTGCCGCGCAAATAGTTCAGTTGTCTTTATGGTAAGTAGGTAAGCAAATTTAATTGTATATTTACCCTACAGTTATGTAGCTGTTCCCTGTTCCCTCTTCCCCACTCCCTACTCCCTACTCCCTACTCCCTACTCCCTCGTCATAGTTACAATTTTCAACGCCAACCTACTTAAGATATTAAGAACTGTAAACCCCAACTGATAATTTGCATAAACACAATTGACTAACTCCTATAAGAAGTATTGAACGTAATTGGAATAATTATTATGCAATTTGACACGAATTCTTACACAACTAATGGTGGTATATTTATATCTCGTTCGGTTAGTGATACTTCCATAGATTCTGCTATTGATGAAGTTTTGATGCGTTTGGATTCTCAACGCGGTGGTTTATTAGCTAGTAGTTATGAATATCCGGGAAGATATAAGAGATGGGCTATCGGTTTTGTCAATCCTCCTTTGGAAATATCTACTAGAGATAGAACTTTTGCAATTACCGCTCACAACGAACGAGGTTTGGTTTTACTGGGTTATTTAGAAGAATTATTTTCAGATAAGCCTTATATTGAAGAAATAAGTATAGAAGATAATTGCATTTCGGGTTCGATTAAACCCAGCAACCGGTTATTTTCCGAAGAAGAAAGAAGCAGACAGCCTTCTGTGTTTAGCGTTATCCGAGAAATTATCTCTGCATTTTTTAGTCCCTTGGATGAGAATTTAGGGCTTTACGGTGCTTTGGGTTACGATTTGGTATTCCAGTTTGAACAAATGCCCAAGCAGTTGCAACGAGAAGACGATCAAAGAGATTTAGTTTTATATTTACCCGATGAGCTATTTGTTGTTGACTACCATCTACAAAAAGCTTTTCGGATGCAGTACGATTTTGTCACTAAAAACGGTAGCACTAGAGATTTACCTCGCAAAGGTGAAAAAATTGATTATAGAGGAAAACGTCTCAACGTAACTCAGGGTTCCGATCATGCACCGGGAGAATATCAGCAACAGGTTATAAAAGCTTTGGATTATTTCCGACGCGGGGATTTATTTGAAGTTGTTCCTTCTCAATGCTTTTCCGAAAACTGTGAAAAATCTCCTACAGAATTATTCCGCACCTTAATGAAAATTAATCCTAGCCCCTATGGATTTGTCTTTAATATGGGTGGGGAATATTTAATTGGTGCTTCTCCAGAAATGTTTGTTCGAGTTGAAGGTAGACGCGTGGAAACTTGTCCCATCAGTGGCACAATTAGAAGGGGAGCAACTGCTATTGATGATGCCCAGCAAATTCAAAAGCTGCTTAATTCACGCAAAGATGAATCCGAGCTTACCATGTGTACCGATGTCGATCGCAATGATAAATCGCGAATTTGCGAACCCGGATCTGTTAGAGTTATCGGCCGTCGTCAAATTGAAATGTATAGTCATCTTATCCACACGGTAGATCATGTAGAAGGTGTATTAAAGCCCGAAGCTGACGCTTTAGATGCATTTTTAACTCATTTATGGGCAGTTACCGTTACCGGAGCGCCAAAACGTTGGGCAATGCAGTTTTTAGAGCAAAACGAACGCAGCGCCAGACGCTGGTATGGTGGAGCAGTCGGAGGTTTTAATTTTAGAGGTGGTTTAAATACAGGTTTAATTTTACGAACAATTCGACTCAAAGATTCAATTGCAGAAGTAAGAGTTGGTGCCACAGTTTTGTATGATTCCGATCCAGAAGCCGAAGCACAGGAAACTTTAACTAAAGGTGGTGCTTTATTCCAAGCGTTAAATAGAACATCTCATCAAGAAGTTGCTTTGCCAACAGTTCCACAATTTGGCATAAAAGAAGCCAAGCCAGCAGCAGGGAAGAAAGTTTTACTTATAGATTACGAAGACTCATTTGTGCATACCCTTGCTAACTATATTCGTCAGACAGGTGCTACTGTCACAACATTACGACATGGTTTTCCCGAATCCGTATTTGACGAACAAAAGCCAGATTTAGTTGTACTTTCACCAGGCCCCGGAAAGCCTAGCGACTTTGGTTTAGATTGGGCGATCGCCGCTTGCAAAAAACGTGGAATCCCCATATTTGGCGTATGTTTGGGCTTACAGGGAATAGTAGAAGCCCACGGTGGAAAATTAGGAGTTTTAGATTATCCCCAGCATGGTAAAACATCTTTAGTAAATGTAGTAGATAAAGATTCCGTTGCTTTCCAAGATTTACCAGACTCCTTTGAAGTTGGAAGATATCATTCCTTGTATGCATTACAAGAAAATTTACCAGAAGAACTAAAAATTACAGCCATATCCGCAGACGGAATAGTAATGGGAATAGAACACAAAACCTTACCAATAGCCGCAGTACAGTTCCATCCCGAATCCATCATGACATTAGTTGGAGGAGTAGGATTAACGATTATTACCAACGTAGTACGTGAATTTACCTGTTCCGCAAAAGGAGCAGTTTTGGCAAGTTGAGATTTAGAGGGGGAGAGGGGGTAGAGGGGGGAGAGGGGGGAGAAGGGGAGAGTAGTGGTCTTTTTCATTTATTCTGACGGGTAGTGCGAGCATCTTGCTCGCTCGGGAGCGCGCTTCGTGCAAGATGCGTGTCCTCCGGACACGCTTCGCTAACGCACTACCGAATACCCATCAAAACTAATGAAATGAACTAGTGGTCTGTCCCATTAGTTTTGATGGGTTCGTTTTCTTCTAAACGTAGGGAGACGTTATGTATAACGTCTCTACACCCATCATTTTTTATGGGACAAACTACTAGTAGTTCATTACTATTCACTCCTAACTCCTAACTCCTAACTCCTAATTCCTCGCCTTTGACCTTTGAATGCATAAACTAAAATTCCCTTCCCCTACAAAAACAATATCAATCCCCAATCCCCCATGCCCAATCCCCCATGCCCAATTACCAACTACCAACTACCAA
>JBCCLY010000653.1:0-2969 GCA_039026655.1 Cyanobacteria bacterium P01_C01_bin.38
TATCTTTTTCTACAACGTAATGTTACAATTCTCTTACAAAAAGTATTTAGACTTATTTTCTAGCTTTTACTAAAAATTTTACAAAGTAGTAAGCGCTTTTACGGCGATTGGCTTTGAAACATTATGGCAATTCAAAAAATATTTGTATAAAATAGCAACGTGCGTTTGGCTAAAGTAGCGTAAATGTACAGGTATATGCATAAAAAAATTAAAGGATATTCGGAAAGTCTAATTCCATATTTTAGCTAGCGGCTGATAATTGGGATACAGTTAATTGCTGCAATGTAGGCAGATAGTAATTGTATTCACCTATAGACTTTCCAAACATCCTTTTAAAACTATGAATATAACTACAGACATCGCTCAAACTGCGAAAAAATGTGCATCTATTATTGCCAATACCCCAACAGAACAAAAAAATGCAGTTCTGTTGAAAATGGCAAAGCTGTTAGATACTTATCGCGAGGATATTGTCGCAGCGAACCAGGCTGATGTAGCCGCAGCCCGAAAAAACAAGATTGCAAAAAATTTATTAGCTCGCTTGCAATGGAGTGATGCCAAAATTAATTCGAGTATTGCAGCACTTCACAAAATTGCGAATTTACCAGATCCGGTGGGACAGTTATTCGAGCCGATAGGCAGTTCTAACGGATTGAAAGCTTCTCGGATGCGAGTTCCTTTAGGGGTGATTTTAATGATTTACGAGGCTCGTCCTCATGTCACCGTTAATGCTGGTTCGTTTTGTTTAAAGTCAGGAAATGCTGTCATTTTGCGCGGAGGTTCGGAAGCTAAAAACTGCAATCAAAAATTAGGGGAATTGTGGCAAACTGCATTAAATGATGTTGGTTTACCCACTGAAATAATACAGGTATTAACTGGTTCTCACGAACAAATTAATCAATTATTACAATTAGATAATTACATCGATTTAGTTATTCCCAGAGGTGGCCCCAAACTAATCGAAACGGTGAGCAAAAATTCTCAAATTCCAGTATTAAAACACTACAACGGAATTTGTCATGTTTATATTGATGAAGCAGCAGATTTACATCAAGCTTTAGAAATTGCCTTGGATTCAAAATGCTTAATGCCATCTGTTTGTAATGCGATGGAAACATTATTAGTGCATCGTTCTTTTGAATCTGAGCTAAATACAATTATCAAAGCATTTCAAGATAATAACGTAGAAGTCAAAGGTTGCGATCGCGTTCGTCATGTTGCCCCTGTTGAAGCAGCAACAGAACAAGATTGGCAAACCGAGTACCTCGATCTAAAAATATCGATTCGGATAGTAGACAGTGTAGATGAAGCAATCTCCCATATTAATCAATTTGGTTCCCATCATACTGATTCAATTGTTACCGACAGCCAAAGTCGAGCCGAACAGTTTGTTAATTTAGTTGATTCTGCGGTGGTATTAGTAAACGCTTCGACAATGTTCTGCGATGGCGACACTTTAGGTATGGGGGCCGAAATTGGCATTGCTACAGGCAAACTCCACGCTCGCGGCCCAATGGGATTACAGGAATTAACCAGTTACAAATTTGTTGTCAGAGGTTCTGGACAAACTATGGGTGGCGATTTTCTGGGTTGTGCTGCTACAACTGCATCTAAGTAGCTTGGCGTTGAAAATTGTAACTATGACGAGGGAGTAGGGAGTGGGGAGTGGGGAGTGGGCAGTAGAAATAAGGGTTTTAAGCCAAAAAACATTCTGTAACATAATTGTGTTTATTTCTGCCGACTTACTTAACTAAGATTAATAAGGTAATTAAATAACTAATGGAATCTGTAGCTGCGTCGAAAATATACGAATATCTTCAGCAAGGATTAGATAAACCCAAATCTGTTTGGGGACAGCGGATTGGGACTGAATTAAAATTTCCTTTGGTAAAACGAATCAATGGATGTGCTGTAGGGTTAGAAACTGTTAATGCTTTATGGAAGTATCTGAGCGATCGCGGTTGGGAAGCAATTATAGATCCTATAACTAACGAAATAGTAGGAGCAAGCAAGCCTGGAGAATATAACGATACCTTGGCTTCCTGTGAAACGGGATTTTGCAAAATAGAGTTTTCCTTGGCTCACGTTGGAGACTTACACGCTCTCACTCGTCAAATTGAAGAGCTGTTAATAGAATTAACTCCTTTTGCAAGCCAGCATCAGGTAAGTTTCCTCGGTTGTGGAATTCATCCAATATCTCCACCAAGTCCAGAATTAGTGATTGCCAAACAAAGAACATTGGCTTGGGATACCCTATTTCCAGAAGGAGAAATAGTCAAAAATAAACCTCGTCCGGGAATGCATTTGTTTACGGTAAATTCTGGCTCTCACGTACACTTGAGCGTATCTTCAGCCGAACAAGCCGTGGGAGCAACCAATGTCTTGAACGGTTTTGCTGGAGCGCAAATTGCTTTATTAGGGAACTCCAGCGTATGGCAGGGAAAAGTAGATCCAGACTATCAATGTGTAGCAGAAAAGTTTTGGGATTGGTGGATGCCAGACGAAGCAAGAGTTGGACTTCCCAGCAAATCTTTTATAGATATAGAAGACTATGGAAGCGCGATCGCTAAATTACGACCTTTTTATGTAGAAAGAAATCAAACCCCAATTTTAATCAACCACTATCCAACTTTTGCTGATTACTACGAATCTTCCCCAGCAACGGGAAATTACTTATCGGGAGAAGAAGTAGTTGTTTATCCGGAACCAAAAGATATTAAATTACACAACTCTTTTTACTGGTTTACCGCTCGCATCTCCCGCTACTTTACCGTCGAAAATCGATTATGCGATCAACAAGCTCCCGGTAATTTAGCCTCTCCTGCTGCTCTGAGCTTGGGTTTACTGAGTGCTTTACCAGAAGCTCAAGAAGAATTAAGTCAATTCAAATGGTCAACTTTAAAGTCGATGCGACAAACAGCCATGAGAGATGGATTAGATGGAGAAGTTGAAGGGATTGCCTTAGCCGA
>JBCCLY010000654.1:0-2964 GCA_039026655.1 Cyanobacteria bacterium P01_C01_bin.38
CGATTCATTGGTTTGAGGGTGCGAGTACCAATTTCTGATAAAGCTGCCAAAATTAAGCTACGCTGCTGCGAGTCGGCATCAACCATCTGCTCTACCAATGGCTGAATTGCTCGCGAATCTCCTTTTTGCCCTAATTCCCAAATAGCTTTACGTCGCTGTATGGGGTTGGAGCTATCTAAATCTTGTATTAGTTCGTCTACAACGTTAACTTTGGCTAAACGTGAAGTTTTTTCTGTAGGAATTATTTGTGAATGTGGAGATGGTGTAATTGTGGATGCGACATCTTCAATATCACTAGCTGGTAAATATTTTTGTTCTTGGTTAGTATCTGTAATTTGATGTTGGGATGCAATATCAACTTCTCGAACTTCGGTATCGTCAACCACATCATCTACATCATCGTCAACATAAGCGCTAGAATTTTTTGCTTGTTTGGAATATCTGAACCATTGAACTATATAAAACAAAATACCAGCACCAGCCAATGTTCCTAATACTATAAAAGCAGTTTTAATCCAGTCAGTTGATGATGAAGTCTCTTCCTCTGGGGTTTCTTCGGATATGGGTTCTAAGGTAGGTGTAGAAGTAACGCTACTTTTTTCTAAAGCTTCTGTTTTTAAAAGTTCCCTGGTTTGACTACCTACAATACCGTCTGCACTCAAGTTTTTCTTTCGCTGAAATTCGATTACAGCATCACGGGTACTTTCACCAAATTGTCCGTCGGGAATGCCATCGTAATATCCCAATTTTTTCAATTGGGCTTGGAGTACTTCTACATCTTCTCCCACACTACCTATTCTCAGGTTAGAGCGTGAAGTTGTATCATCCAAGTCAGCTTGAGCAACTTCTAGTAAATATGGTGTTTTCTCATAGCCAACCGCAGCTGCCGGATTGATGTTAAATCCAAGGCAACCTAGATAAGTAAATATAACTATAGAATAATGGCATCGCCTCATACAGCAAATTTCAGCAAAACAGTAGTGTAAAAGTTATCGACACAACAATAACTTCTATTTACATAAATGTTAACTTTTTTCCTGACAAAAAAATTTAATTAATAGATCGAGATGTAGTTGATTATTCACGTTGTGTCATATTTACACAGCTATAATGCCCGTACCATAGGAGCTGCGAAGTCAATCGATAATATTCTTTAGTTTAAAATCTCTGCCTTTGATTCTTTCACTGGTATTTTCAGAGGGCTGAGTTTGTTATCTAATTTTTGATCGGCTGATTGCGTAGTTATCTGGGGTAGATTTTCTTGATGATTCTGCTTTCCTAAAGCATCGCGCTGATTGATTAAATAAATACTGACTAAAGTTATCGTAACTCCCACCCATTGCAAAGTACTCAAAACTTCATTTAATAAAATATTGCCAAATATCAAGGCAAATACCGGAGTCAAGAAGGTTAAAGAACTTAAACTGGTAAGATTTCCGCTAGAAGCAAAATAGAAAAACATACCGTAGGCGATCGCGCTACCAAATACGGCGGCATAACCTAAAGCTACCCAATCCGAGGGGATTAGATTTTGTACCTGTTGAGATTCTGTTGTCGCGGAAATTCCCCACAACGGTAAACCACCAAGTACCATGTGCCATCCGGTAGCGGTAACAGCATCAGCATGACGCGTTACAAACCGAATCATCACCGTTCCCACAGCCATACTTAAAGCAGCCAGCAGCATCAAAAATTCGCCGCTTTGAAAAAATGATTGAGAAATAGTAAACGAATCAGCGGTATTAGAGAAAATACTGAAAATGAATTCATCGGGTAAACCTATAAGACTAATACCCGTAACCCCAATTGCTAACCCCAACCATCCATATAAACCGATTTTTTCCGCAAACAGCCACGAACATAACAGCGCCACTGCCAAAGGTTGTGAATCAATCATCACCGAACCCAAACCTGCACCAGTTCTTTCTAAGCCTGCCGTTAAAAAGCCTTGAAACAGCGCTCCATCAACCAAACCAAACAGAGCAATCCACAGCCAAGCCTTCGAGCCTTTCGGTTGAGGTTTACCCATAAATGCCGCCGCAATCAAAACCAATATTCCAGCAGGTAATAATCGCATTCCAGCTAAGAAAAAAGGCGTAGTGTGAGGTATAACTCCCTTCATCGCCACCATCGCCGTACCCCAAAGAAAGAAAGGCGAAATTAATAATAATGGCTTTAAAAAGGATGAATCCGGGGACGCACTTTTATTTAACTGCATGAGATTACGGATGCTGGATTTACGTATATTAAGATTGAGCTTATATTAAAATCTTAACTAATTATTGCGTTTTGTGAAGGAAATAATACTTATTTTGGGCATGGGGGATTGGGGATTGGGCATTGGGGATTGGTAGTTGGTAGTTGGTAGTTGGTAATTGATAATTGGTTTTTTGTAGGCATTGTAGGTTGGGTTGACGGAGGAAACCCAACATCAAATTGTGGTGGTTGAAATCAGACGGGCAGGGATGCCCATCCCACAAGAGTTGTAGGTTGGGTTGACGGAGCTAACCTCTACAGAGCCTCCATTGGCGGTAATGCTAAATTAATTAAAACAGATTTTAGAGGAGCCAAAAATTTTCCTTGTCTTGGAGAAGGAGTTTTAGTGTATAAAACTTTTAGAGATGATGGAAGTTTTTTTTGAAGGTCCCGATTGGTTAGAATAATATATTTATTGATGCATTTCTAATTTAGTATTTAACGAAAATTTAGTTAAAAAATACCATGACATTCAATGTTGGGTTACGGCGCAATTACCAATTACTTGTATCGGCTTTAATAATTCGTGCGCCTAACCCAACCTACAATTCACTACCAATTACCAATTACCAACTACCAACTACCAATCCCCCATGCCCAATCCCCTAACCCGCGCTGACTTAGAATCTAGCCGCTTGCATCAAATGATTTCGCAATCGGGTTTGGGAATGCAACTATTAAGCGAAAGTCAGTTGCAAGAGTCTATTC
>JBCCLY010000655.1:0-2963 GCA_039026655.1 Cyanobacteria bacterium P01_C01_bin.38
AAAATTAGCTCCTGGTTGAGCATAACGACCGCGTTGTGCTTCAAAAACTCGGGAATTTGTATCGAGACTACTAACATCTGAATACTGGTAATATTCAGCATTAAATATGTTGTAAACCCCAGCAGTTAAAGTTAAATTGGGATTGATTTTGTAGTAGCCAATCATGTCTACTAGAGTGTAACCTTCTGGTTCGTAGGGGTCAATTAGAGTTCTGCTACTTTCTGGTTGACCAACAATAATACTTCTAGGGTTTACAAAGTTTTCTTGTTCTCTTGCTTTAGCAACAAAAGTACCGACTAATTCCGCTCCCCATTTATCATCAGGAGATTTATAACCTAAACCCAAAACTGCTTGTAAAGGTCCAATTGTGGAAAGAGGTTTATCCTCTGTTAAATCGTTACCGACTTGGAAACCCAAACCTCCTTTTAAAGCAAAACCTCCAGGTTGAGAATTGAATCGATAAGCAGCTTTGATTTCTAGACCATAAATTTCTGCTTCCGATACATTTTTAGTTTGGAAAGTTTGGAAAGGTACGGGAGTAATTGAACCGATATCATTGTTGTCGTAACCAATTAATGCAGCTCGTTGAATAAAATCGTCGTAGCGATTGTAGAAACCAGTGACATCAAAGTCAAGCTGTTTGGAACGACTTCTCAATCCTAATTCAAAGTTATTGCTGGTTTCTGTTTTGATATCTGGATTGGGAATACCTTTGTGAGGACGACCAGGAATATCAGCCCGGAAAGAAAAGTTTGCTTCGTCGTATATGGGAGGACGAAAACCACGAGAATAACGACCAAATAAAGTTAAACCGGGATTCGCTTCGTAAACGATACCCAAGCTAGGATTAATCGCTGATTCAGAAATATCTACAGCATCGTTACCCTTCCTAGTAAACTCTGGATTGTTTTCTGTAGACAGTTTATAGGAATCAAAACGCAATCCTGGTATTACCTTCACTTTGCTATTACTAAAAGCAATCTCATCTTGTAAGTAAAGTCCAAAACGGAAGGTATTACTGTCGGGGAAATCTTTTTGAGGATAACCACGAGAATCAACTCTTGTACCTGTAGTGGTATCGAAGCGGAAATTATTACGCTCGTTGTAGGTGTTAGAAATATCTAAACCATAGCTCAAACGGTGATTAGTGTTTCCCCAATCAAAATCGCTGCGAAGTTTAACGTTAGCTCCAAAGCTTCTGTCTGTGAGGTCTTTTTCTTCCTCTTGGGAGCCAATTCTACCTCTACTATCAGTCTTCCTGAAGTTCTCTTCTTCTGTGAGTACGTTTTGGAAATAAACCTGAGTTCGAGCAAAATTTACCCAAGAATCGCTATCGGGTTTATCGAACTGATAAGCTAAACTCACACGCTGACGATTGGTAGTGAGTTTTTCTTCTAAGTCAGTAGTTGAGAACTCAAAAGCCAAACCAGGTATATTAGCGGTAGAAAATTTACTATCGGTGACGTTATTAAATATTTCCCCGGTAAACTCTACAAAGCTTTGCTCGTCGATATTGTATGTTACCTTACCCAAGAAATTGTTACGAGTCTTGTCTTGGTCATCTTGATAGATACTATTACCGTTACCAACCTGGAATTCACTACCGTTCCGACGAGTATAGATAAATAAAGTATCGACATCATCAAATCGGTTAGCCTGTGTAATAGTTCCAAACAGACTTTCGTCTTTACTGCTGTAACCACTACGGATGCTAGTATAAGAGTCTTTACCCAAACTGTCGAGTAAATTACCAGCTTCAGCAGTTTTGAAATTAACAGTTCCTCCTAAAGCATCGCTACCACTTTCCCCAGAATTATTACCCCGGAAAATTTCTAAAGCTTTAAGAGTTTCGATATCCACATAATCTCGTCCCAGTTGACTGCTACCATAACTAAACTCAGCAGGTAGACGAATACCATCAACTTCCATCTGGACTCGATTTCCACCCAACCCGCGAATGTTTACCCCTTGTAAACCCCCACGAGTATTGTTAGGAACCAATACACCAGGTTCATAACGTACTAAATCTCTAACGTCTCTAGCTTGTTGTGTCTCTCTCTGCTCCGAATCTATAACAGTAACGTTAGCAGGAGTATCCTCAACAGAATCTTTTTCACCAACAACAACTAATTCTATTGCTTCATTCTGCTGATTGTTCTGTGGTGTACTTGCTTGTACATTATTATTTATCTTGAAAATTAAATTACTGTTGCTTTTAACTTGTTCAACATTCGGTAATTTATTTTCCCCGATTATTTTGACTTCAACTTCCGTTTCACTTACTGGTTTAACGCTAAGTGAATTAACTCCCGCTCCCAGACTTTCTTGTAAGAAATCTCTACCGTTAGAAAGATTTAATTGAGCGTTATTTAATTTAATAATAATTACAGATTTACCGTTAATAATCGTCTTGCTTTTTACAGCATTTAGATTAGAAGTTTCGAGAAATAATTGTAGTCCGCTGTCAGTTTTTTCTACCTTAATCCCAGATATTTTCGCTATCTGTGAATTCTGAGAAATAATAATCGCCGAATCATCTTTTGCAACGTCAGATTCAGCAGCGTAAGCAACAGGAACAGTTAAAGCAAGCGAAACTGCTGCTAGAGAAAAACTCAATAGCAATTCATTCTTTTTCATTAATTCCCCTCACAATTAATTAGCTATTGCAGCGCAAAAAACGCCAATACTTGAAAAGCTATCGTACAAACGTAACAATTTCAATTTATGTAGATAAACAAATATCTTTAGAAACCCTTAGTCGCTCAAAATACAATTCTGAATTTAAATAATTGCTAACTAAGTTAATGTAGCTCAAACTAATCATTAACACCGTATTATATAGTTTCAGTAATTAGCAAGCAAAAGACGTGCTGTCATAGTTAAAGAGCTTGATACAATGGCGTAATCAATACAATTAAAAAAAGTAAAATGCCAATAGTAAATAAATAATTACAACTGCTAAT
>JBCCLY010000656.1:0-2949 GCA_039026655.1 Cyanobacteria bacterium P01_C01_bin.38
AACTCCTAACTCCTAACTCCTAACTCCTAACTCCTAACTCCTAACTCTCTTATTAAGCTTCTTGCCACAACTTAAGAATTGTATCTGGTAAAAAGCCTTCAATTTCCTTAATTCTGTCTTTAGACAATTCGTCTTTGGTTGCAGAAAATACAGATTTTACTACCATTTTCTCATCTACACCTTTTTGTAAACCACCTTCTTGACGAATGCGGAATAAGAAAGTGTCAGCATCAATTTTTAGAGGTGGACGAACTTTACTTAAGAAAGCCACGATAGGATTAGTGTCTTTCCATAAATCGGCGATTTCGTTTTGCAAAGCTTTGTCCTTAGTGGGTTCTGCTGGTTCGTGCAATTCTTGAGAAACCCTTGCGGATGCTTCGGTAGTCATCATATCGCGCATGGTACGGAATACCACTTCACTGATATCTCTAGCATCGAAAATATCATTTAAACTACCCTTGAGCATTACCTTTTCTAAGAAAGGCATATCTTTTGTCGCTATTGGACTTGCGGGACCTTCATCTAAAGCTTCAGGAGGATTTTGCTCCATTCTTTCGAGTAATTTAAGTCCTTTATCTGTTAATTTTGCTTCCTCAAATTGTATTAAATGGGGAAGAGGGCCATCTTCGGCACCTAAAGTATTTGCGACTCTAGCCCCAACTTCATCTGAGTTTATGACATCAGGAACATCTTCCTGATTTGCGTATGCATTGCCGGAAAACTTTGCTTGAATATATTGCTTCTGATTTAAGTAATCCAAATGACCCATGAAGTCACTTTTGCTTAATCCTCTGCCTGTAAAATCAGTTTCAGAAAAGCTTATTTCGTGCATTCCCGAACCGCTATCTTTGATTTTCTTAAGTATAATAAAAGCAACATCTTCTCTTAAATTAATTGGCATTTAGCCCTCCTGCAAGATTTCTTTTTATGCATATGTTTTTGCTGAAGAAATTGTCATCAAATTGAACTAGCAATTCATAGAATTAATCCAACAAAAATTATTAAATAAGTCCAGATTAATAATCAATAAAAAAAGCAGTCGGAAATCATTTACCTTCTTTACTACTTGTGCTTCACGTTTTACACCAAACTACTAGTGACTCAACGATAAAACAATTCTTCAAGCTTCATTCATCACATTAATAGGTAAAGTTGCTTATACACATCTGCCAGTAGAGACACATTGTATCCGCCACTCGAAACATTTTTTATCTAAATAATTAAGACTCAGGAATAATTGGCAAAGTTACAGTAACTGTTGTACCTTTTCCAAGAACACTTTCAATTTGCACTTGTCCTTGATGGTTTTCAAGGATTGCCTTAGATATAGGTAGCCCCAAACCAGAACCGCGAGTGTTTTTAGTCAAAGTATTTCCCGATGTATGGCTGCGTGCTGGATCTACTCGATAAAAACGGTCAAATATGCGCGGTAAAGCTTCAGATGGAATACCAATACCGTTGTCTTTAACCTTCACTTGCAGTACAGAACGATTTACAATTTCCATACGTGACAATTCAACTTCTACTCTGCCGTTTTCTTGGGTGTAGCGTAAAGCATTGCCAATCAAATTAGTAAATAAACGCGCTAACTGTTCCCAATTACCCATCAAGGTAAACCAATCTTCAAGCAATTCCGGATTAGTTTGGGTTTCGGGAGAATCAATCAAATGTAACCACAGTGCAATATTTTTTTCGGTAGCAAGCAGTTGTTGTTCTTCAACTACTTCCATTAGCAGAGCATCAATAGGGCAAGCGGAAAATTCGTAGCTGCTGATTCCGCTATCCTGACGAGCCAGAAACAGTAAATCGTTGACTAACTTACCAAGACGTTGAGTTAATCGCTCTACTAATTTTAACTGCTGTTGATAATGCTCTACATTAACTCCTTGAGCTTGTGTTGCATCCAACTCATCCAAAGCAACCTGTACATTAGTTTGAATTAATGCGATCGGACTTCTAAGTTCGTGAGAAGCATCTGCGGTAAACTGCTTGAGACGTTGATAAGACTCTCTTACTGGCAGCATTGCCAACCCCGCAAGAAACCACCCGCTAGCTGCAACAGAAACTAACATTAAACCAATGCCTAAACCCAAATCCAAAATTAACTGACGACTGGGTTTTGTCACTTCAAACCAAGGATGGCTTACCCGCAGATATCCCAAAACTTGTCGTCCAACTTGAACTCTTTCAGTCACTTGTCGCAACAGTATCGGCTCAGAAAACCCATCCACCTTTTCCCCTTGTGCCCCTATTTCCCCCTCTCCCCATCTCCCTATCTCCCCACCTTCCTTCTCCACCCGAACAGTTTCACCCATACGATTAGGATAAATGGGAATATTTAACGGTTCAGATAAAGTTGACCAAAGTAACTTACCAGTAGGGCTAAACCATTCCAAATCTATACGGTCATCTTCAGTTGTATCCGCATTATCACGGAAACTCGCTTCTAAATTAACTTTGAATTGGCCGTTATTTGATACAGCGTCAATAACTAAAGAACGCTCTACAACTTCTACTACATGATTCAACGTATCGTCAATGCGCTCAATCAAAGTATTGCGAACATACAAATAAACCCCACTAGCAAACACCAGCAGTAACACAGCCGTGACGGCAGTATACCAAATAGCAAGACGACGACGAGTAGCTTGGAACATAGTCAGTGAGCAGTGAGCAGTGAGCAGTGAGCAGTGAGCAGTGAGCAGTTACTAGCGATCTGTCTCATAAAAAATGATGGGTTTGTAGTTGGCGATTTATCGCTCCGAAGGACGCGCATTCCCAACTACAAACTCCATAAAACTTTTGTGATTGATCGCTAGTTACCAGTTACCAGTTAATAATTCTACCCCCTCTTCCCCCTCTTCCCCCTCTACCCCTTCTACCCCCTCTTTTATTCAGTATTATTGCTGACAAAAAAAATACATTATTGTCACTTAATTCCATAATCTC
>JBCCLY010000657.1:0-2941 GCA_039026655.1 Cyanobacteria bacterium P01_C01_bin.38
CAGATAAACCTTCAATTATTGAGATTGCCTCGGTAGCATTTGCTGGTGTTTCAAGGGATGCATCAGAGCCAAAAGGAATTATTGCGAATTTACTGACATCTGCAATCCCTCTGTCAACTAAGGATTTTGTTAAAGTTGTATAGGCATCTTTAGCTTGTTGAAGCGTATCTATTCCTACACTATCGGATGTATCAATTAGATAAACAAAATTATATTGGATATTTTCGTCCATTTCCTAAACCTCTTTTTTCGTTTTGTTTTAAAGATATTTCTTGAGATAGATGCACTCTGTTTCATAATGACTGTGTTATCCTAGTCTTATATTTTGTAAAGAACCTTTTACCGCCTCCCACAGAATTTTAAATTTTGACCACAAATATATACTTCTTAATTTTTGAAGACATTACGTTGCAGATGTTCCCTACTTGAAAAAATAGTCCGGATTTTTAGCAGCCTTATAGAGCAACAGTTTTGAGAATTGATTTTCCTAATTCATTTTTAAATTGATATTACTAAGGTCGCAAAAATAAAGAAATCCGTATCCGGTTTTCTCTAAAAGCTAACTACTAGCCGCTGTTTTGATAAATAATGGTATGCAAAAATTACCTACAACTCTGCATCAGGGCACATACCTGAAATGGAAGGTTTTAATTGCAGTTTAATTCATCTAAGTTTTGTGTTTGCTGCCGCTTAGCAATACAAACTATTTAATACGTCCTCCGGAAATGTTGTGTAAACGCTGATGAATTTTTCAAACAGCGCGTACTAAAAGTAGAGCATGAAATTTTCCTTTTTCGGTAGAAATAATTAAATTTTAATTTTTTCTATTATCATGCGAATCTATCTTTTGGTCAGAAATAAATCTAACTTTCCGTAAAAAGCACTACAGGGGGAACACTAACTTAGTAAACTTACTTATACACGATATACTAAAAAATTACAAAGTAAAGGAATAAACATAGATTTTTTATTTCTTTGCAGAAAGTTTATTGTTTTCTCATAATTATAATAAAATTTCATCCTGTTGCAATATACAGGATGAAATATTCAAACAAAATATTAAATCAATCTTAAATTAACCTTGAATTATTGTAATTTAGCTTACATCTTGCACCAATGTCAGAAACCCGGTTTCTTGTCGGTCAAATAACCTGCCCAATAGTGTTTTCACGAGCAGAAACCGGGTTTCTTTGAGCTTGTTGAGAATGGTGTAAGATGTCAGCCTCCGATGAAGGTTAAAGGTTAAAGGTTAAAGGTTAAAGGTGTTAAAATCCTTCACAACAAATGAAACTAACCCATTTTCTTCTTTGGCTAAAAGCTCTACTGTATAAGGGTTTGAAAATGTGTTAGTTAGAAGCTTTACCTAACATTCTCGACGCTTTCGACGGCTTTGGTAAATTTGTCGGTAAATATGCTAAGAATAGTTCTGTCCCGTGTTTTGATGTTCGCTACAACGGACATACCAGATTGTAAAGGTAGTTTTTCTCCGTTTGCATTTAAAGTTTGTCGATTCAGTTCCACTTTAGCAGGGAAACGATAATAGGGGTAAATTTCGTCAGGTGGTAAGGCATCATCGCCAATGGATACAAGAGTACCTTTAATATCGCCGAATTCGCTGAAGTTATAGCTTTCAACTCTAACATCTACAGGCATACCTTCTCTAACAAAGCCGATATCCTTGTTAGTTATAAATACTTCAGCCTTCAAAGATTGTTGCGGTACCACTTTTAACACAGGTTCGCTAGTATTAGCTACATAACCAGGATTACCAGCTTTTAAGTCAAATATTGTTCCATCGACTGGCGCTCTAACAACTTGGTACTTTCTAGTTAATTTTGCTTGCTTGATTTGCCCGTCTAATTCGGCAATCTGCTTTTCATTTTCTACTATCGATTTATTAATTTGGCTATCGATTTCAGCAATACGTTTTTCGTTGTCTGCGATTCGAGTCAAGGTATCTTTTGCAGAAGTTGACTGAGCATTTTCTAATTGCTGGGTTGTTTGAACCATAGCTAATCTTAAACGCTGTATTTCGGAACCGAGTTGAGCAACTTCACTCTTGAGGTTATTAACTTCCTGCTCTTGTTGCAAGTACTGCAAGCGAGGAATTGCACCTTCTGTATTCAAACTTTCTAAACTGTTAAGGATTCTTTGGTTTATAGCTAAAACCTTGCGTGAATTATCAAGTCGTTCTTTAGTTTGGGCTAATTGTTGCTGTAGCTGAGCGCCTTCTAACTTAATTTGATTTTCTTGGCTTCTTAATTCTGTTTGACTAGAAAATAAACGCAGTTGCTCTTGCCCTGTCAAATTTGCACCATTGCTGTTTCCGCTCAGCAGCACTCTAAAAAATTGATTTTCCTTTAATAATGCATTGCGGCTTTGAGCCAACCTTGCCATTTCTGGAGGAATTTTAATAGAAGCTGGTTGTGATGCAGAACCAGCATTATTAAACAAGCTGCGATAAAACTGATTTTCCATCATTAAGGCTCTGCGAACGTTATTTGCAGAAGCCAATTGAGCTTCAGCACCAGTATGATCCAGATGCAGCAGCACGTCCCCTGCTTTGACTCGCTGCCCATCTTTAACAAAAACCTTTTCTACCAAACCATTAACGGGAACCTGTACTTCCCTAACCGCTCCTTGAGGTTCTAATTTTCCTTGAGCGGGGATAGCCTGGTCAATTCTGTTAAGGGCTGCCCAACTAATCGTGAACACAGTTACACCCAAAATACTCCACAACGCCGCCCTTGAAAAGATTGGCGATCGCCGTAAAATTACAGCTTGCTCAAATTCAGGAATCTGAGATTTACCATTTTTCTGATGAATAGAATCTTGAGGAGTTTTCTCGAATTTGGGAAGTACGGATTGCCCAGAGTTCTTACCGTTAAGATTGCCGTTGAGTTGAGTCATGGGAATTTAAAAAGTTAGGAGTTAGGAGTTA
>JBCCLY010000658.1:0-2941 GCA_039026655.1 Cyanobacteria bacterium P01_C01_bin.38
AAACGCCCAAATCGCTGTACTACGGTGCAACCCAGCGGTACCAAATCTTTGCTTACGGGAGCTTCTCCAGGATGGCACCCACCCAAAGCCCAAAGGTTTATTCGTCGGATAACTTTCCGCAAAAACGATCCGGTAGCGATGGCTTGTATTGACTACGGTTATTCTGTGGTTCCTTCTCAAACCGACAAAGATGAAAACGGCAACTTGTTAAACGATCCGTTTGATTCTCGCTGTACCGAATGGTTAGTAGAAATTCCCGTTGCCGTACCTTGGGCAGATATACCTGGTGCCGACGAAATCGCTATCGATAAATTCAGTGCTTTAGCTCAAATGGATTTTTATATGCAGGTGCAGCAATTCTACGTCACTCATAACACTTCAGCCACAATTGAAGTTCGAGAAAACGAAGTAGAAGAGTTAGGAAATCGCATTTATCAAGCTATTCAAAACGATGACGGCTATATAAGTGCCGCACTTTTAGCAAGATTCGACGACCATCAAACATTCCCTCGCTTACCATTTGAACCTATTAGCAAACAGCAATACGACGAATTAATGCAACAAGTAGAAAGTCGCCGCGATACCAGCGATTTTCACAGTGCATTGAAACGCTATGACTTTGGTGAATTAATGGAAGCGGGGCCATCGGGATGCGATTCTGACAAGTGCATGATGCCAGAAGAAAAACCAATGTAACATTGAAGAATGAAGGATAAGTAACAATTTTAGATTTTAGATTTTAGATTTTAGATTCACTAATCATTCCGGGATATAGTGCAAGCCCCAGATCGATCTGTGGCATCAATCCAAAATCCAGAATTTTCAAACCCCCGAATTGAACTGTAGAATCAATCCAAAATCCAAAATCCAAAATCCAAAATCATTTCATCCTTTTTCACCTATCGGAGATTAAAAAATGTTCCTCGAAGAACTAATGCCATTATTTAAAGAATTCACCCAGCACCCAGCTTCATTTATGGGGGGATTTGTTTCTGGTATGCTCAGACTCAGCCTTGCTGACGATCCAGTAAGAAGCTGGTTAGCACAACAGACTAATACACCTGTAACCAATTTTCCTACTTCCACTAATGGAACACATAATGGTAATGGACCTCAAACTATTTCAATTGATTAATACAGATAGTTAATGGAAAGGTTTGATTAATAAATAGTTAAATTAAACAAGGTTTGCTGATTTTCAGCAGACCTTTTGCTTGTTTAAGAACCTGCTTCACCTGCCGATCTCAAGCAATACAATTAACAATTTAACAGGAATTTAATTGATGTTACGCTCGGTTTTACCGCAGTATAAATTATGGTTAAGTACAGATAACTGATTCCTATAAAATCAGCGTTGCGACCTTGCTCCCCGACAAATTATAAACGTGGCTAATGATTTTTATTTCTGTGGATTGGGCACCAGTGAAGATAAATAGTATATTTTTGATCGAAAATTTTTTAAACTATCCTCTTTTTAGTAATTAATTTTACAGTGTTTTAAAAATATAAAACTTTTACTTTACTTGCGATAAGAATATATAAGCTACACTGATTTCAACTTATAAACGTTTGTAATATATCACACCTTGAAAATTCAAGCGATCGGGTACTATAAAAACGTATTCATAAGTTCAGTCCAGGGTGATGGTTGATTTTTGGTTAATGTAGCTATTAAAGTTAACTATTAACAAAATAATTTACTGTCAGTATCAGACTTTTCGACCGCCAGAAAAAACGGCGTTGTCTGAATTTTCCCGGCTCTGAATGATTCGCTATTAGTCCCTAGAAACGAACGTTAAGCACATATGACTATTTACGTTGGAAATCTTTCCTATCGCGCTACTGAAGCAGACTTGAGAGCAGTTTTTACCGATTACGGTGAAGTTACTAGAGTCGTATTACCAACCGATCGCGAATCAGGAAGAATGCGCGGCTTTGCTTTTGTTGACCTTAGCCAAGAAGAGCAAGAAGACAATGCCATTTCTGAACTAGATGGAGCAGAATGGATGGGTCGTCAAATTCGCGTTAACAAAGCTAAACCAAAAGAAGATAGCCGTCCCAATCGTGACTTTGTAAGAAAGCCAGATTTCCAAGAACAATAAATTAATTTCACCTAAATTGAAGCGGACAAACTCTCGTTATCATTTTTTATTCAATGCTGTGATTATAACTATTTAATCCGCGCAGCGATATTCTAATAGTAAGAAGTTAGTTTTTTTTCTTTAGATAAAAACCTGTAACGAGAATGATGCCGGGTACCGCTCTTAAATAATTTTAAATTACTAATCACTTGCCTTCCTCAGCATTTTATCAATCTGAGTTGGGTCTTTTAATGTGGCTGTTGAAAATGTACGCATTATATAAACAGCTACAATTAATGCTCAATAATTTCTAAATAGCCAAAAAACTTCATAGAAACAACCCCGGCAAGATAGCGAGTAAACACGGTATCATTAAAGGTCGGGTTTTCCTATATCTGAGAGGATTTACAAAGAACATTATTATATTAAAAATAAATCTTTATTTCCACAAATACAGCACTTTGCAGTTAAATGAGGTACATTCTTTTACTCCCTACTCCCTACTCCCTTGTCACGATATGTTCTGTACCTCATTAAGATGAAATCCGCTGTATATAGCAATCCGTAAACTGTAACAGCTTTTACAGAAAATTATTTCTTAAAATAAAACTTTTAATTTGTTTACTTAAAGTTAGTATAGCAATCATTTTTTTTAATGATTAGGATTTATAAAACACAAATATATAGCAATACGCACGATGAGTCGTGAGAAAGCTAGGTGCCAGAAACCCGGTTTTTCCAAAAAACCGGGTTTCTAAAATCTCACAAATGATTTAGGAATGCTATAGGATTAGTCCGCAGAATTAAAGAGAGGCAAAGCGTTTCTGGAAGTCATAATAAACGAGCATATATTTTCTGTT
>JBCCLY010000659.1:0-2938 GCA_039026655.1 Cyanobacteria bacterium P01_C01_bin.38
TCTTCCGAACCTTCTCTTACCCAATGATAGGAAGAAAAACTGGCATCGGCATAAAGCACGCCGACAACTTTATCTTCATCCCATAAAGGTACTGCCATCGCGCTGCGAATTCCTTTAAGAAAAACACTGTGTTCTTCTTCAAACCTTTCGTCTTGATGGGTATCTGCTGACTGAATTGCTACTTTTTCTTCAAATACTTGCTGACATATGCTTTGACTTATCCAGCTATCATCAGCCATTAACTGCTGTTTATTATTAACATTCCGACTCGCGGCATTTACTAATATTAATTTGCTGCAATTTTGCACATCAATTAATAGCGCTAAACGGTCAATACTATTAAGATAGCGGAAGACAACTTGCTGTACCTGCAAGAAAATCTCTTCAATAGAAGTAGCTCCCGAAAGATTTTTAGCTATATCTACCAAATCCTTCAAACGGGCGATCGTTCTATCTTTGCTGCTGATATTACCATCTTTATTGTCAGCATCTATCCACTGCTCTTGTAATTGTTCAACATTGCGAAGTATAGTTTTACCTTCAGAAAAATCAGTATACTTAGGTGCAATTAGTTGAGGAGGAACGCTCAAAAGAACTACCAGAGAAATATCTCCTACCCAAATTACATCCCCATGAGAAATTGCGGTAGGCTTAATTACGGGTTGCTCGTTTAATATTGTGCCGTTTTTGCTGCCCAAATCCTCAACCATCCATAAACCATTTTTCCCTTTAGTAAAACGCGCATGACTGCGAGAAACACCCCCAAAAGGTAAACTTAGGTTGCATTCTGGCAACCTACCGATAATATAAATATCTTGATCCACCGTCACCTCTTTTTGGGTATTTCCCCTTTGGAGACGTAGTTTCAACTCGTCTGTCATTCGATTTTGGATTTAGGATTTTAACAACGGATGCGTTTAAAACGGCTTTTGGCGCGTTTCGTTAACCGGGGCTGGCTAATTTACGATCTAGTAAAACTAATACATATCATTTATGGCACTGCAAACGGCATTCCGACAACTATAACTCTTGTATAAGGAACTTACTGATGTTGAATGAGAGGAGGGAGAAGGGGAAGAGGGGGAAGAGGGGGAAGAAGATAGTCATTCAAATTTATAAAAATATTTCATCAATTCTTTACATAGCTCTAGTCATATTTGCCATATGTGAAGAGACAATTCAATAGAAAACGTTACAATCGAATTTAATAATTTGGGATGGTTTAATTATCGATAATAATTGATCGCTTATCAGCACTGTCTTCTTACTCTACCGTCTCTTCTACAGTCATATCTATATTTTTATTCCAAAAAACTTGTTTATGAACCAACATCATAATTCACAAAGTAATCTATCTAATCAATTAAAAAATTCTGTCTTTTTAATTTTAGTTATATTCAGCATACTAGCTGTCGTTATAGCAACGCTTTATCCCTTTAACTTTTCGTTACCAGACAATATTTCCAAGCGAGAATTAGTTAATAGCTTTGACAACAATAGCTTTTTTGACGATCAAGTAAACAATGTCATACTATTTTTACCTTTAGGTTTTGGTTTAACTGGTTTATTACAAAAAAGAAAAGCGAAATTAATTTGGCAGATTGTTGCAGCAATTTTAGCTAGCGCTACTTTATCATTAAGCGTTGAATTGCTGCAAATACTGGTACCTTCAAGAACGCCAACACCCGCAGATATATTTAATAATAGTTTTGGCGGCTTTTTAGGACTTATTTGCTTTTATATTTGGAACTCTAAAGGCTTTAAAGCGATATTGCAGCGTATAGAAGATAGTAAAGCCAGTAACTCAATTAGCAAGATTACCTTATTTTTTACGGGTTATATAATTCTAACCTTTTTGCTAACAATTCCTTGGCAAGTTACAACTAATTTGAGCGGTTGGAATCCTAGTTTCCCGTTAATTATCGGTAACGAAAGAACTGCCGATCGAGGTTGGGAAGGTTATATATCTGAGCTTCAGATTACTAATAAAGCTTTATCTCAAAACCAAATAAAACAGGTATTCTCTCAAAATAATATTTTTCCTAATTTAGGAGATTCCCTAATTGCTTCTTATGAATTCACGGGAAAAGCACCATATAAAGACAAAACCGGAAATCAGCCAGATTTATTATGGCAGGGTGAATCAGTAACTGAAAATCAAAATCAAGTCTTTATAAGTCCAAGTAATTGGCTACAAACCGCAACACCCGTCGAATCAATGAGCGAGAGTATCAGTAAAACCTCTCAATTTACTATTAGCACCACCCTAACTACTACTAAAACAGAACAAAATGGTCCTGCGCGAATTATTTCGCTTTCTAACGATTCTTTTCGGCGTAATTTCACCTTGGGACAACAAGGAAGCGATTTAGTTTTTCGAGTTAGAACTCCCCTTACCGGAGCAAATGCTTCTGATGTAAAACTAGAAGTACCTGGCGTATTTAAAGATGCAAAACCGCATCAAATAGTTATTAACTATTCTAAGTCTTCGTTAATCATTTATGTAGATAACATTGCCAATATTCACACCTTAAACTTATTAGATTTAATACCCAAAGAAAAAAGATTTTTCTATTACGGACTAACATTTATTCCACTAGGACTTTGCTTAGCGCTGCTAACAACATTAGCAAGAAGAAAAATCAACTTTTACCGTTTAATGCTACCCGCAGGAATAATATTACCTTCCTTGATATTAGAAGGAATTCTCGTACAAGATAGCGGAAAAGATATCAATCTAAAAAATCTATTTTTAGGAGTCTTATTTACAGCCGGTACAATGTTGATTTTGAAAGTAAGAGCGGGAAACAGTAAGCAGTGAGCAGTGAGCAGTGAGCAGTGAACAGTGAACAGTTATCAATTATCAATTATCAATTAATTTTACCAGGTTCGTAGTAAGGACTTTAGTCCCTTCGAGCGATAAATCGCCTACTACAAA
>JBCCLY010000660.1:0-2937 GCA_039026655.1 Cyanobacteria bacterium P01_C01_bin.38
CCGTAACCAACATCAATACCGTAAACTAACCTCGCTCCCGCCTGTAACAAACAATCAGTAAACCCTCCCGTAGAAATTCCACCATCCAAACAAACACGTCCTTCTACAGGAATATTAAAACTATCCAAAGCCTTAGCCAACTTTTCTCCGCCGCGAGAAACAAAACGTGACTTTTGCTTAACCCTAATCTCTGCGGCTACATCAACAGAAGTTCCCGCTTTATCCACCAACTCATTATTAACCAACACCTCACCAGCCTGAATTAACCGTTGCGCCTGCTGACGAGACGAAGATAAACCGAGTTCAACTAACAAAACATCAAGTCTTTGTTTCATTGCGAATAGGTAGTTGGTAGTTGGTAGTTGGTGGTTGGTAGTTGGTGGTTGGTAGTTGGTGGTTGGTGGTTGGTAGTTGGTGGTTGGTGAAAGGTTGAGATGCATTCCTATTTCTCCCCATTACCCACTACCCACTACCTATTACCAACTACCCACTACCCACTACCCTAAACGTCCGTTTCGCTCAACTCTTTGGTCATATAGTCAAAGGGTTCGTCTACAAAACTGGTATCGTCAATACCGGCAGAAGCAACTTGTTCCTTAACCATGTTTTTCATGATTTGGATACCGGCAACTGTAGGAGAGATGGGAACTCCTAAAGAATTGTAAGTTTCTCGCAAACCTTGCAATACTCGCTCGTCTAGCACATCCATGCTGCCAGCAACTAAAGCATAAGTCGCATAACGCAAATAGTAATCCATGTCCCGCAAACAAGCCGCATAACGACGAGTTGTATAAGCGTTTCCGCCGGGACGAATTAATTCGGGTTGATCTTCAAATAGTTGAACTGCGGCTTCTTTAACTATGAATGCTGCATTAGAATTGATAGCTGTCGCAGCTTGTACTCTTTGGGTACCGCTTTCAAAATAAGATTTAAGCGAATCTACTGCGTTTCTATCTAAATACCGTCCGGTAACGTCATAATTCTTAATTAAAGTTGTTACGGCATCTTGCATTTTATTATTCCCCAATTATTCCTATCTACGATTTGATAATAATTTGACTAAAAGTCCATCACAAAACTTATTTTGTGGTAACTTAGCCAAAAATCTGGCAAAAAGCAATCCATACTACTTAAGGATTTTATGCCAAAGTTGACCCCCATAAGATGAACTTTTATATTCGTGTAGATGATTTAGTAAAAGGTTAATATTACCTTTAGAATCTGAATTCTGTTACAGATGATACACTTTTTCGGGGTTCCTCTAATTAGGATATTCCAGGAGTGTTAATAAGTGGTTCCATCAAATAAAGGGTCAACAACTTTTTGAATTCAGTATTAATCCATTGCGTATCTGCACATTAAGGAGAAACTATGACAACCCCACAAGAAGTCTTGAAAATGATTCAAGACAATAACATTCAGATGATCGATCTGAAATTCATCGATATGCCAGGGATTTGGCAGCATTTAACAATGTTCCAAGACCAAATCGATGAAAGTTCTTTCACCGATGGTGTACCATTTGACGGTTCTAGTATTCGGGGTTGGAAAGCCATTAACGAGTCAGATATGTCAATGGTGCTAGATCCAAATACTGCTTGGATCGACCCTTTCATGAGTGAACCTACTCTAAGTATTGTATGTAGCATTAAAGAACCTCGTACTGGTGAATGGTACGACCGCTGTCCTCGGGTAATTGCCCAGAAAGCAATTGATTATTTAAATTCACTTGGTGTTGGTGATACAGCATTTTTTGGCCCAGAAGCTGAATTTTTCATCTTTGACGATGTTCGCTTTGACCAAACCCAAAATGCAGGCTATTACTACGTAGATTCCGCAGAAGGTCGTTGGAATTCTGGTAAAGAAGAAGGCCCGAACCTCGGTTACAAGCCAAATTATAAGGGAGGTTATTTCCCAGTTTCTCCAACTGACACTTCGCAAGATATGCGGACGGAAATGCTGTTGGAAATGAAAAAATGCGGTGTTCCCATTGAAAAACATCACCATGAAGTGGCTACTGGCGGTCAGTGTGAATTGGGTTTCCGTTTTGGTAAACTAATCGAAGCTGCCGACTGGTTGATGACTTACAAGTACGTGATCAAAAACGTAGCTAAGAAATACGGTAAATCAGTTACCTTCATGCCCAAGCCCATATTCCAAGATAACGGCTCCGGTATGCACACCCACCAATCCATTTGGAAAGATGGCAAGCCTTTATTCGCGGGTGATAAGTACGCCGGTTTCAGTGAAATGGGACTCCACTACATTGGTGGAATTCTCAAGCACGCACCAGCATTGTTAGCATTCACCAACCCCAGCACCAACTCCTACAAGCGTTTGGTACCTGGTTACGAAGCACCAGTAAACTTGGCTTACTCTCAAGGAAACCGTTCCGCTTCCGTGCGTATTCCTCTTTCTGGCGATAATCCTAAAGCAAAACGTTTAGAATTCCGCTGCCCCGATGCAACTTGTAACCCCTATTTAGCTTTCGCTGCAATGCTTTGCGCTGGTTTAGATGGTATTAAAAACAAAATCGATCCCGGCGAACCTTTAGATAGAAATATCTACGAACTTTCTCCTGAAGAATTAGCTAAAGTTCCTTCTACACCAGGCTCCTTGGATTTGGCATTAGAAGCTCTTGAAAAAGACCATGATTTCTTGACGCAAGGTGGAGTATTCACTAAAGACTTTGTTGAAAACTGGATTTCTTACAAGTTAGATACTGAAGTCAACCCCATGCGTTTACGTCCTCATCCCTACGAATTCTCTCTTTATTACGACTGTTAATTTGGAATTTTTTGTGTAGATTTCGGTCAATTCTACAAATTTAAAACAATTAGTTAAGCCACCTTCATCAAGGTGGTTTTTTTTTGGATTCTTAGGGGAGCAATACGATTTAGTTAAGAAATTGAATTGTTGAGACAAGCAGGGATGTAG
>JBCCLY010000661.1:0-2936 GCA_039026655.1 Cyanobacteria bacterium P01_C01_bin.38
CATAGATTTAATGTATCCCAAATTGTAGTTGAGAAACTAGTAGCTGTGGTAGGAGGGGAGGGAGTTAGGAGTTAGGAGTTAAGAGTTAGGAGTTAGGAGTTAGGAGTTAGGAGTTAAGAGTTTTATTACCAACTACCAACTACCAATCCCCCATGCCCAATCCCCCATGCCCTATTCCCAATTCCCAATTAATTCATAATTTTCGGTACTTTGAAATATTCGCCTTCTTGCTCTGGGGCACTTTGGAGGATTTCTTCTCTGTTGGGGTAAGGCTGTAAATTATCTTGCCGTGTCACATTGCTGACATCGATCGCTCTGGTGGTGGGTTCTACGTTGGTAACGTCTAATTCGCTCAATTGCTCGAAATAATCGAGAATATCGCCTAATTGTGTGGTGAATTTGTCTTCTTCTTCCGCTGTTAATTCTAAACGGGCAAGATGAGCTACTTTACGTACTTGTTCTCGGTCAATCATGTTTTTAGGAATTAATTAATAATTGAATTAATGGTACTTAATCATAAATAAATCAGGATAGACGGGCAAGCTACCCGCTCCACAAAAATCTTATAAACTCTTGTGGAATGGGTATCCTGCCCGTTTTTTTTAGCTGCGATTAGTAATTAACAATTAACAACTAACAATTAACCACTAACAACTAACCACTAACAACTAAAAATATACGTCAATTTGCGATCGCCCTGTTGTTTTGAGCCAGTTTTGGGCTTCGATGTAGTTGTTGGGAGCCATGCGAATAGCTCGAATCCAATAGTCTGCGGCTCTATCAAATAGGGCTTCTCCCCCATCTTGATCTCCGGCTTCTTTAGCTTTCTCGCCTTTAAAGTGAAAAATCACGGCAATGTTATTCAAAGCTTGAGGCAAACGGGGATTATATTCTATTGCTTGATGATACAGTTCTAGTGCTTTATCATGGTCGCCATTACTGGCGTAGATTAAGCCCATATTGTAGAGAATATAGCTCTTATCGTTGATATCTTCTTCTAATTCTAAAGCTTCCTCATAGTTTTCCAAAGCTTCAGCATATTCGCCGTCTGCTTGTGCTGACATTCCGTCTCGATAGTAAACAAAAGCCTCTTTTGCTTTTTTGTTCGCTGGCAGAAGTTTTAATATAAGGTCTGCCATTACTGTAAAGGATTTATCGATAAAATTATCGTTCTTCTGAGTTCTTGGCATATCTGACAATAATTATGGCGGTTACTAATAACTGTTAATTTAACCGATAAATTTGCTATTTACTGTTAACTTTTTTCTCTTTCGGGTTGATGCACTCGGCACTGGTATGATGTGGACTGTTTACTTTGGTGCTGACTGGATAAGCGCTCATTTCCTCGGCTTCATAGGGGCGCAATAGTTTCTGTAATAATTCAGTATTCTGTTGCTGGGGATCTAGCCATGTTTCGTAATCCGATTGCTGGAGAATCACCGGCATTCGATGATGAATTTTCTGTAACAATTCGTTAGCTTCTGTAGTCACAATTGTACAAGAAGTTATCTTTTCTTCTTCGGGAGATTGCCATTCTTCCCACAAACCCGCAAAGGCGAAAGGCTGTTTATCTTGTAGCTGAAAATAATATGGCTGTTTCTTAGTTTCGAGTTTTTCCCATTCGTAAAAGCCATCTGCAATTATTAAACAGCGTCTGCGTTTAAAAGCAGAACGAAAAGAAGGTTTTTCTGCCAAAGTTTCGGCTCTAGCATTAATTGTTCTCGCTGCCATTTTAGAATCTTTTGACCATGAAGGAATCAATCCCCAACGCAGCGATCGACATTCGCGTTTTTCACTCTCTGGATTACATAAAACAGTCGCAATGTTCTGCGTTGGTGCAATATTATATCGGGCTTCCCACTGACAATTACTCGTATCCGCAATATCAAAAATTTCCTTTAGCCTATCAGGTTCTGCTATCAAAGTAAATCTTCCGCACATATGATTATCAACTCTTGAAAATATATGTCTATTTTAATACCTATGATAAATTATCTTTTTGAACGCAAACCAAAGAAGAATTACATATAGCGCTACGCGAAGTTTAGCGATTTATTAATCAAAGGTTTATAGTTGGCGATTTATCGCTCCGGAGGACAAAAAGTCCCAACTACAAACCTATCAAAATTAATAGGACAGAGTACTAGTGTTATATAGCAATACGCACGATGAGTCGTGAAAAAACTAGGTGCCAGAAACCCGGTTTTTTCAAAAAACCGGGTTTCTAAAATCTCACAAATGATTTAAGAATGCTACAGCTTGCAAAACAATACGTACAATTAAAAATATCTAGTTAAAAATATGTCACTAGGGTTGGTATTTTTAGTTTCAATGAAGTACGTACATTCATAAAAAACTACTAAAACTTTATTTTTATCTATCAAAATAAATTTTTACATCATCTTATAGTTTATTGTATATATTGTAAAAGTTTTATAATTTATTTTCTGTTCGTTAGACGATTCATTATAATTTAAATCTTGACTGCATAATTATTCCACTTTGATATTTTTTAGCATGGAAACGCTGCGTTTGTATGATTTCTTACCGTCGGGTAATGGCTATAAAATACGTTTATTGCTAACGCAAATTGGTATGCCATTTGAAAGAATAGAGGTAAATATATTAAAAGGAGAAAGTAGAACCACCGAATTTTTAAACATAAATCCTAACGGTAAAATACCTGTCTTAGAAATTGAAGAAGGTAAATACTTAGCAGAGTCAAATGCAATATTAATGTATGTAAGCGAAGGCACAGAATTTCTTCCTTATGACCGTTTTTTAAAAGCACAAGTAATGCAATGGTTATTCTTTGAACAATACAGCCACGAACCATTTATCGCTACATCTAGGTATTGGATTTCTATTTTAGGTAAAGCGGAGGAATACAAAGAAGCATTAAAAGAAAAACACGAACGCGGTTATGCAGCACTTAA
>JBCCLY010000662.1:0-2923 GCA_039026655.1 Cyanobacteria bacterium P01_C01_bin.38
GATATTCCGGGGGGTTGTGGTTGAGCGCTTTCGGAAGCATTAATTACCAAACGATTATCTAAACCAACTCCCCATTCTTGCAATAAAACATCTAATTTTGGGTCAACACCAGGGTCAACCATTACTAACAAATTACCACCATCATTGATATAATTTTGTAATGCTTGAATTTCACCTTCTAATAATTCCCTTTGAGGCCCCGCAAGAATTACAGCATTTGCATCCGAGGGAATTGTAGCTGTTTGAGTTAAATTCAAAGGTTCGGCAATGTAATTTTGATCGGCTAAAGCTTGAACCGCTAGAGATACGTTATCTTGCCCTCGTTCCAATTGACGTTCGCCATGTCCTTGGAGAAAATAAATTTTAGATATATTAGGATTAGAAATTAGTGCCAAACGGTTAGTTAATCTTGATTCAGAAAGACGCTCTTGTGCATTAACAACCTGTACTAATTGTTGATTTTTTCCAGATTCTAAATAAACTTCACCATATTCTTTGACACCAAATTTTTCTGCTAAATTTGGTCTAAGATTAGGATCTATATATTCAAATTCAAAATCATTACTTTGTCTGGCATAATTTTCCAGCAAATCTTCATCCACAGGATTTTTATTCGCATCAAACACCAAAACTTTTGCAGGCTGTTCTAAATTTTCTACTACTTGCTTGGATTGAGGAGCAAGAGTAAACAAATTAGTCTCAGTTAAATCGTTGCGGATATTGTAGCGAGTAGCCAAAAAATTTATTAATCCCAAAATAGCCACTACAGCCACAGTCGCGATTAAAGCATTAGTACCAACTTGAGTAGAGCGACGACTCCACCATTTAGTAGAATAACTTTGCCAAATTAACCAAAATACAGCAACAGCCAATCCCAAAATAATCAACACCAGCGGAATAGTTCCCCATTCCCGGCTTACCAAACCCACCGTTAAACCCGCAGTTATCAGAAACGGTGCAAACCAAATCAAATACTTCATCAGTTATCAGTGAACAGTGAACAGTGAACAGTTAAGAGTTAGGAGTTAGGAGTTAGGAGTTATCAATTCTCAATTATCAGTTTCTTAGTAAGTAGTGCGACCATCTTGGTCGCTATAATATATACTATCGTTACAAAATTCGCTGTTTGACTCCTATTATTAGGAAGCAAGATGCTTTGATTACTAGGGAGCAAGATGCTTTGATTACTAGGGAGCAAGATGCTCCCACTACAAAACCATTTATTTTTTAACTCCTAACTCCTAACTCCTAACTCCTAGCTCCTAACTCCTAACTCTTTAACTAGTTTCTTTGAAAGCGAAATGCGTCAATCGATTGCGCTGTGAGAAAAATACCTAAAATAATGTAGCTGAGAAATAATATTAAACTACTAGTATCAAATATTCCTTGTATCATGTTGTTGTAATGTTTTAACAAGGATAAATGTTCTAAAGTTGCTCCTACAGTACCGCCAATAGATTTAGCTAATAAATCCATAAATAACAACATTAAAATTACTGCAAAAGTTAAAACGGCAGATAATATTGTGCTGTTAGTCAAAGATGAAATAAACATTCCCAAGGATAATATTGAGGCTGCTAACAAGATTAATCCAAGATGACCTAGCAAGGGAATTGTTAAGGCGGCTGCTGGTTCTGATGCGCTTAAAACTACTGCTTCTAATACCATTAATGGCAAAATTAATGTTATAAAAAACGTTACTACGCCTAATAATTTCCCTACAGCTACAGCCCAATTAGTAATAGGAGATGTAGCTAAAAGTTCCAAAGTTCCCCGCTTGCGTTCTTCTGCATAAAGCCCCATTGAAAGAATAGGCAATATAAATAATAAAAGCCATCCCATTCTGTCTAAAAATGCTTTGACAAATTCGTAGGGAACGTCTATTGCAGGTACTGGTACTCCTATCTGTCGTGCCTGAGACTCAATTCTTACTACTGTTGCTAAAATTCCTCCTTGAGGATCGAGCAAAATTAATACCAAAAATAATCCGGCTAAAAACCAAAAGATGCCAGCAATAGCATAAGCCAATGGCGATACAAAATAAGTTTGTAATTCTCGACGATAAATGGCAATTATATTACCCAGTACTATACCCATTTACGTAGCAACTCCTTGATTGACTTCTTCTGTCTGGGTTTCCAAAGTTTTTTCTTCCCTAGTCAACTGTAAAAATACGTCTTCTAATGTAGCGTTAATTCGCCTCATTTCGTGTAAACCAAATCCTGCTTGTAGCAAAGAGTTCGCTATCAAGTTTCCCGGTTCGGTTCCCTGTTGCGATACTACCCGCATTCTGACGCGGTTTTGTTCGAGTTGATTTGTACCCTCGCGACCTAACATTGGAATTGATTCTACCAGATTGACACCGGGTAAATTCTGTAGCATTTGTTTTGCTAGAGCAGCTTCTCCTTCAACCTCTAATTCATAACCGGAACCGCTTGTAAGTTCGCTCATTAAATTATCTAAAGTATTGGTTGCGACAATTTTGCCGCCATTAATTATTGCTACGCGGTTACACGTCATGCTGACTTCTGGCAAAATGTGCGTAGAAATAATAATTGTATGACTACCAGCGAGGCTTTTAATTAAATTGCGTACATCTATAATTTGTCGGGGATCTAATCCCACCGTGGGTTCATCAAGAATAATTGCTGGTGGATCGTGAACGATCGCTTGAGCAATACCAACTCTTTGACGGTATCCTTTAGAAAGTTTGCGGATTAATACATGACGTTTATCTGTCAAATTACAGCGCTCCATCGCTGCTGCTACTTTACTTTTTCTGTCTCCAGCGCTAACACCCTTAATACGTGCAACAAAAAACAGAAAACCCTGCACCGACATCTCCGGGTACAAAGGCGGATTTTCCGGTAAATAGCCGATTCTCTGCCTGACAGCCAAAGAATCATTATGAACATCTAAACCA
>JBCCLY010000663.1:0-2916 GCA_039026655.1 Cyanobacteria bacterium P01_C01_bin.38
AAAGTTTATCTATATATTCCGAACGAATTGGGGGACGAAATGGCCCAAGCTGCAACCAATTATGACTAAGATTAAACACAGCACCTAAATAAACTGAATAATCATTTTGCCAGGTGTCGGCAGTGTAGCAAGTCTCGCTAAAAATATGTTTTTCAACTTCATCAAAACCCAATAACGGCAGACGTTTAATAATTAAATCTCGATAACTTTTAGCTTTTTTCTCCCAATCAACACCATATCCGGTGTGAGGAATTGGTACTAAAACATATAAAGTTGAATGCCCTTCCGGTGCGTTGCTTGAATCTACCGGAGTTGGATTACACACGTAAAATGGCGGATCGATTTCATCTAAGGCAGAATCATTGACAAAAGGTTTTTCGCGTTTACGAATGTGTTCGGATAAATAAAGCTGGTGATGGGGTAAATTATCGTAGCGTTTATTAATACCTAAATACAGCATAAAGGTAGAGCAAGAAAATTGTTTTTTTGCAAAGAAATTGTCGGTGTATTTTCCTTGTGCTGTTTGGGGAATCAAAGTTTGTGCCGCACGAGCAAAATCCGCGTTTACTACTACAGTATCTGCTTTTATTCGTTCTCCATTTTCAAGTTCTATCCCTTGCACTTGACGGTTTTCTAACCATACTTGTTTGACTGGCGTGTTGAGGTGAATTTTACCACCATTATCTTGGAATCCTTGGGCGATCGCCTGAGCCAAAGCGCGAAATCCTCCTTGGGGATGCCATACACCAAAAGCCATTTCGATATAGGGAATTAGACTAAATACGCTAGCACTTAAGGTTGGATGCATTCCTAAATATTTGGCTGGATACGAAAGAGCATAAACCAAGCGCTCATCTTGAAAAGCATTCCAAAAGTGTTGATAAAGCGTTTCCCAAGGGCGAAATTTCAAACCCGTACCTAATTCGTCGAGTCGCATATACCCCAAAATAGAACGAGCGGGTTGACTAAGGTAAGGTTCGTAACCCGCATCATACTTCTTTGTTTCCTCCGCATACCAACGATCGAAAGCTGCGGGTAAATCGCTACGGAAGTTAGCTAATTGATACTTTAATTTATCTAAATCCGTTGTAAGTTCTAATGTCGAATCGTCCCAGAATCGCAATTTAGTATAGGGTTCCAGACGAGTAAAAGTTATATAATCTTCCCGCTTCAATCGGGCACTAGCAAATAAATCGTCGTAGAGATGCGGTAACTGTAGGATAGTAGGGCCAGTATCAAAAGCATAATCACCATCTTGAAAACCGCGCATTCTTCCACCAACGCGATTGCTAGACTCAAATATTTCTACGTTATAACCCTGACCTTTTAAGCGTAATGCTGTAGCCAATCCACCAGGCCCCGCACCTACAACAATAATATTTTTAGTCATAATTGCTTGCTCCCCGCCCCTAATAAATGCTACATCTAAAATAAATGTATGACTCAATCATATAATAACATTTATAGGTTTGTAGTTGGCGATTTATCGCTCCGGGGGACTAAAGTCCTTACTACGAACGTGAAAAATACCCATCAAGATTAATGGTATACAATACTAGCAATGGATTTACAACTGATAAACTTAATTGGAGCAGCGGCGATCGCCATTTCTGACAGTATCCAAAACGCCGCCGTAGAAACCACAGGAAACACTGCTTCATTCCCTGCTGCACTAGTGATTTTGGAACGTTATCCTACGATTACAGTAGATTTATTAGCAAAGTATTTACAGCTTTCTCAATCCGGAGCAGCCCGGTTAGTAGAGCGTCTGGTAAATCAAAACTTAGTGCAGCGGCATCAAGGAAATGACCGTCGTTTTGTACATTTGAGACTTACTTCTGATGGAAAAGCAATGGTTGAGAAAATTCAGCAAGCTAAGATTGAAGCTGTATCAAATTTACTTGAACCATTAACGCAACAAGAGCAGCAACAACTGCTAAGTACACTGTCTAAAATGGCAGGGCAATATAGTAACACTGAAGTATTAGAAGAATATATTTGTAGGTTTTGTGATATGCATGAGTGTCCCTTGCCAGTTTGTCAGCAAAGATTAGCAGCTTGGAATGATTAACCGAAATTTTTTCTATCTTCTCTCTCTTCCTCTTGCTCAGCGCTCTTCGTGTTCTCTGCGGTTTATAATCATTCTGGTATAACCGGGATAGTACATGATTAATGTAGTTAAATACTACTAGTCAATTGCATTAAATATGACTGGTTTTCTTATACATCCACTCGGGGTTGCAAACCCCGAGCTAATAGCGAAAGTCCTATAAATCTTATATCTTGCACCAGTTTCAGAAACCCGGTTTCTTGTCGGTTAAATAACGAGATATTGGTATTTTCACGAATAGAAACCGGGTTTCTTTGGGAGCATCCCAATTTTGCAAAAATACAATTTGGTAGTGCGAGCATCTTGCTCGCTAGATATACACAGCGAGCAAGATGCTCGCACTACAAAAGATAAATTTCCACATTTGGGATGCTCCCGTTTCTTTTAGCTTGTTGCGAATGGTGCAAGATATCAGATAATTAAGACTAAAATACAACTCGTAAAAAGAGCGACTTCGTATTTGAGCATGGGTTACAAGATTTAAAAATAATACGACTGAAACGCAGTTTAGCTTAATACTTGTCTTAAAAAATACTCCTCTCAGAAATATCTCTTTTTATCTGGGGAATCATAACTTCAATAATCAAACTTTTGACAATTTATCACATAATAGTATTTTAGTACTACTAAATTAAGAATTTAAAATTATGCAGTTACTTCACATGGTTAGTGCGGGGGAATTACAAAGATTTTTAGATGCTTCAGAGGAATTGTTGGGAGAATCGTAAGAAATGCAGATTGCCGTTGCTTCTTTTTACGATACACCCAGCAGTCTTTTGCGGGTTTTGGTTAACAGCGATTATTCC
>JBCCLY010000664.1:0-2913 GCA_039026655.1 Cyanobacteria bacterium P01_C01_bin.38
CCCGGCAAACCTCTAACCAGCTACAAAACTAATTTACCAGCAGAAAATATAGAAGCCATAATCAAAACATTACGATTTTCTTTAAACCCTGCTTTCTCGCAACAGCAAAGATTAAAAGTATATCAACAAGCATACAACTGGTTAATTAAACCCATCGAAACAGACTTAGCAGCCAACAACATTCAAACCTTAGCATTCGTATTAGATGGTTCCCTGCGAAACATCCCAATGGCTGCTTTATACGATGGTAAACAATATTTAGTAGAAAAATATAGCCTTGCTCTATCACCCGGATTGCAGCTAATGCAAGCCCGACAATTAAAAGGCGACACCTTAAACGTAATTGCAGCAGGATTAAGCGAAGCCCGTCAAGGATTCAAAGCTTTACCCGGCGTAAAATCAGAAGTAAAAGAAATATCAAGTCAGGTAAAATCAACTTTACTTGTAAACGAAAAATTTACCGATCAAAACTTAGCAAAAAGCATTAAAAACACACCATTTTCAGTTTTACATTTAGCCACCCACGGACAATTTAGCAGCAACTCAGAAGACACTTTTATACTTACCTGGGATGGAAAAATCAACGTCAAACAACTCAGCGAATTTCTTCGCTTTCGAGACGTATCCGATTCCGAGCCAGTAGAATTAATGGTACTCAGCGCCTGTCAAACAGCCAAAGGCGACAAACGAGCCATACTAGGATTAGCAGGAGTAGCAGTACGCTCCGGCGCACGCAGCACATTAGCTACATTGTGGGCAGTAAAAGACGAATCCACATCTAAATTTATGGTTGAATTTTACAAGCAATTTAATAAACCAGGAATAAGCAAAGCCGAAGCCCTACGACAAACTCAAATCACCTTTTTAAAAGATAAGAGCTTACAGCATCCCTTCTTCTGGGCACCGTTTATATTAGTTGGGAATTGGATTTAGGAGTTAGGAGTTAGGAGTTAGGAGTTAGGAGTTAGGAGTTAGGAGTTAGGAGTTAGGAGTTCTTTTTCTTCCTACTCCCTATTCCCTATTCCCTGTTCCCTGTTCCCTATTCCCTGCGATTGAGTTAGGAGTTAGGAGTTAAGAGTTCTTTTTCTTCCTACTCCCTATTCCCTATTCCCTGTTCCCTGTTCCCTGTTCCCTGCGATCGAGTTATGAGTTATTAGTTCTTTTTCTCCCTACTCCCTACTCCCTACTCCCTACTCCCTACTCCCTAATCCCTTCTCCCTACTCCCTACTCCCTACTCCCTCATCATAGTTACACGGGAGCAACGCCAACCTACTTACAAGAAAGCTTCAATTAAAATCTTTGTTCCTAAAAAAATTAAGCTACCTCCACCAATTAACTCTACTTTTTGTTTAAACATATCGCCACAAAAATGACCGATATAAACCGCGATAAATGATAAAGTAAAAGTAATAAATCCAATTACGGTAGCCGTTAATAAAATTGAACTTTTTAAAATTGATAATCCTAAACCTGCTGCTAAAGCATCGATACTAGTAGCAATTGATAGTGCTATTAATGTATAGATTTCCAAACAGTTAAATTTTGGTTTTTCATCATCGCTATCTGTAAATGATTCAAAAATCATCTTTCCACCAAGATAAGTCAGTATAGCAAAAATTATCCAATGATTAAAACTAACAACAAAACTTCTGATACTCAAACCAGCCAACCAACCTATTAATGGCATGATTGCTTGAAATATACCAAAAAAAAGCGCTATTTTGATTGCTTTAGATATTTTGATATGTTTAATTGTCAATCCACTACTTAAGGATACCGCACAAGCATCAGCAGCTAACCCGAAAGCGAGTAGAATAGAAGTTGATAATTCCACTTTTTAAACAAAATATAAAACTTTAATTTGAATTATAAACTATTATTAAGTTTTATATTATCACTTTTTTTTCATTGTTTATTCATATTTAATTCATTATTAGCGAGGATGAATTCAAATAATATTATTTAGCAAAATTAAAATGCGTTTATTTCAAGTGCTAAGTAAGTTGACGTTGAAAATTGTAACTATGACGAGGGAGTAGGGAGTAGGGAGTAGGGAGTAGAAAGTAGAAAGTAGAAATAAGGGTTTTAAGCCTAATTTACATTTTGTTACATAGTTATGTTTTTTCTGCCGACTTACTTAATCTAAAATTTAATCGAAAATTCTAACTTAAGGCTCATTTACTAGCGTGGCAGGAATTGTTAACTAATATAGTAGTAACGTTAATGTAAATTCTATCCTCGATCCATGCAGGAAAGAAATGGAATCAGTCAACGCGAGCTTTGTGAATTGTTAGGACTTGATTATAAAGCCGTTGCAGTTTCAGCTAAAGAGCAGGGAATCAGTACCCATGCTTATCTTCAACAGGAAACTGGCTGGATTCTCAAAGACGAACTTTATTATCCACCCGAAACAGAAGTTGCTCAAACTAATCAAAAAAAACCAAAATCCTCATCCCGACGCGACAAATGGGTGAAAATTTTGGGATTTGTTTGTGTTGGTATTGCTCTAGTTGCAGGCATAAGCTATATAAATCAAGTTGGTATCGAGCAAATTCGCGCTAATGTTGATAAATTAGGAATTTGGGCACCGATTGCTTTATTATTATTGCGAACTGTGAGTGTTGTAATTCCGGCAATTCCCAGTACGGCTTATTCTGTTTTATCAGGTACTTTGTTTGGCTTTTGGAAAGGAATCATTGTAATTTTCATCGCCGATTTTGCTGCTTGTTGTTTAAATTTTTATATTGCTAAACGTTTTGGTCGTAAAATTGTTCAAAGGTTTGTTGGAGAAAGATTTATAGATAAAGTTGATAATCTTGCATCAAGGCATCTTGAAGATAATATCTTTTTAGTAGCTGGGTTTTTGATGACGGGATTATTTGATTTTGTCTGTTATGCTGTCGGGCTTACGG
>JBCCLY010000665.1:0-2908 GCA_039026655.1 Cyanobacteria bacterium P01_C01_bin.38
AGGGAACAGTGAACAGTGAACAGTTATCAGTGAACAGTTAACAGTTACAAAATTTACCTCTCATGCTCTGGTACTCTCGTTACTCTCGTACTCTCGTTACAAGGTTCTACCTTACTCTCGTTACAAGGTTCTACCTTGTAATGCATATCACGAGGCTCTGCCTCCAGCTTGTAGGGTGCTGTGAAGACCTTTACAAATTATTGTTTTTATGAGTGATTTGATGATGTCTTCACGCACCTTGTTTTGATGGGTAACGGGTAATTGGCGATTGGTAATTGGTAATTGGTAATTGAAGGCAATGGTGCATGACGCTAACAAGAAAATTGTAACGAAGGTATCTATATCTCTCGAAGCGTCACACACCCTACAAACTTAAGACATGAATATAGTATTCCTAAATCATTTGTGAGATTTTAGAAACCCGGTTTTTCCAAAAAACCGGGTTTCTGACACTTACCTTTCTCATAAATTCCTCATTTATTTTTTGCAACAGAACCATCCGGCAATATAAACAGCGAAACTCGACCAATCCAAACCTGCTTGCTCTCTTGATTCATCACATCTTTGATTTTAACTGGCATAACTCCATTAGGAGGAAATGCCCACAATTCCCCGTTTCGATAAAAAGGCTCCGTATAACCATTTTGCTGACACCATTTCTGACATATATCTTTGATAGCTGCCGCTAAATCTGGATATCTCAAATTTGAATCATTGCTAGAATTCTCAACCATCTGCACTATTAGCAATTTAAATGTATCGGATCTTTGAAAAGCACCAGCACTTGTCTTGCGAAACGTCTCAACTTCTCCTGACAAAACGAATTAGGCTGATTGACTCCTTCAAATTCCCAATCTCCGATAGTAGAAAAACGCCATTGTTCGCTTCGATGATTATATCCTGTTGCTGTAATCCCAATTATCCGACAATTGGGTGATAAAAGTGCTTCAGAAAAACGTACCTGTATCAAAATACATCGGCTATGCAAACCAGAATGTTGTCCCCCAAAAGAAAAGCCGATGTCTATAGAATATGGATCGACCATGTTTTGAGTCGTTATATCGCTCAACCAAGGACTAAAATCGGCAATCGCTTTATTAAACTCAGTTCTAAATATTACTTCTAAGGTAGCAATTTTACTTATAAGTTCAATAGATTTGGTTTGTTTATCGGCATTCATAGAGATTATCTCAAACTTACCTAGATATAATTAGATATTTTTATCAATAAAATAGAAATTTTTCGGTATATCACGAATCAATTTTTTCAAGTTAATTTAGACTATTTCAGTCTTAAAATCAATTTTTCACAGATTTTTAAGCAAAACAGCAATTACTGCCAAAACAATATTTATAAGTAGTTTCAGCCGCTGGTAACACGGTAAATATTGCCAACAGACACGGGAGCAAGAAACTAAACCATAAAAACTATTACCTTATAGTTTACCAGCAGATATTCGGAAATATTTTTATTTGACAAAAATAGTTTATTGCTATTTAATATCAATAAGTCCGACTAACTGTCTCTTAGGTAGACAAATATAAAGCGTTCCTATCCCTCTAACCTTAAGAGTGCTTTTATTTTCATGCTGATGCAGCTAAACCAGAAATCTTGGCTACTTGAAGGCAGTTGTAGCATATAGCTGAAACCCGGTTTTTTCCAAGGAACCGGGTTTTTTAACTGTTAACAGTAGAGACAAGGGAACAGGGAATAGGGAATAGGGAAAGTGGGGTATACTGAATTTTGTATGTCCTGCCGACACGCTACGCTAACAAAATTAAATTAGGAATCCTACTATATGAGTTATCAGTGTTAGTGTTCCCGAACGGTAGGAACATACAGTCAACAATTATCAATTATCAATTATCAGCAAACTGTTCCCTGTTCCCCATTCCCCATTCCCCATTCCCCATTCCCTACTCCCTACTCCCTACTCCCTTCTAAAACATTCTCCTTGTGCAACCTACCATCTTCCATATGAACAATGCGATCGGCAATATCTAAAATTCGGTTATCGTGGGTGACGAGCAACACCGAACAACCTTCTTCTTTGGCAAGTTTTTGAATAATATCAACTACATCTCTACCCGTTTTACTATCTAATGAAGCTGTTGGCTCGTCTGCTAATACAAGTTTCGGTTGAGCAACCAAAGCGCGGGCGATCGCCACTCGTTGCTGTTGCCCTCCCGATAACTTTTCTGGGTAAGAGTCGATAAACTCAGCCAATCCCACTGCTGACAAAATCGCTTCAGCCCGTTTACGATACTCCCATGTAGGAATTTCCGGGTGCAATTTCAAAGACATTCGCACATTGCCGTAAGCACTCAGACATTTAAGTAAATTATGATGTTGAAATATAAAACCAATATTGTTTCTAATTTTGGTTAACTTTCTTTTAGGAATACCCTGTAATTCTTGATCTAAAATTTTTAAACTACCATCCTGTAGCGAACGCAATCCACCAATCAAAGATAATAAAGTTGTTTTACCGCTACCAGAAGGACCAGTTAAAATACAAATTTCACCTGGATTGATATTTAAATTAATATCAATTAGTACATTTTTACGTAGATTACCTTTACCAAAAGCGTGATTTAAATTAGATATTGCGACTGTAGAATTCATATAAAAATTGGTAATGGGTAATTGGTAGTTGGTAGTTGGTAGTTGGTAGTTGGTAGTTTACTGACTCGCTCCCATGCTCTGCGTGGGAGCGGGCTTAAGCGAGGCTCTGACTCGATTCGGGAGGCGGAGCCTCCCAGTTATCGGTTCCAAGCCGGAGTCTTGGAACCAGCGAAACTCCTAACTCCTAACTCCTAACTCCTAACTCCTAACTCCTAACTCCTAACTCCTAACTCCTAACTCCTAACTCCTAACTCCTAACTCCTAACTCCTAACTCCTAACTTA
>JBCCLY010000666.1:0-2907 GCA_039026655.1 Cyanobacteria bacterium P01_C01_bin.38
GAGTTTGCAAAATCTAACATTTGTATGCGCTTGCTGTTATTTGCTGATGTTTGTAACTCATGCATAGTAAAGTTACCCCAATAATATGGAGATAAAGTTATCATTACTTGCGAGTTTTGGTTGAAATTTTCATTTTTATAATTAGATTCAAGGGTGAGTGATGTAGATTTTGCCAGTGTTTTTTGTACTTCTGTTACTTTGGTGGAAGAAGCTTTTGATTCCCGATAATTTAAGTCGTATAGCTCTGACAAATCTATCTCAACTCGGTGCGAAAAAAGCTGAACTAAACCCCTGAGTAAGCTGGTATGCTCGTCTATTCCTCGACGATTTAAAAATATTGTTGCGTGTTCTTTTCCCTTAAGAATATCGCCAATCCAACGCGAACAGGCGTTTCCAGCCCCTGCTTCTATAAAGATTTTTGCACCTGAATCATAAACACAATTTACTAGTCGGGAAAAATCAAACTGGTGACAAACATTTTTAGCAATAGCATGAGCCATAGCTTCACTATCTTGCTGAATGAGTCCATATTCAGCAGCAGAATAAAAATCTATTTCTGGCTTTTTATTGATAGGTAAAGTATGTAGTTTAACAAATTCATCGTATTCCGAAACCATCGCTTCGCAATGTATAACGTAGTTAAACGGTGCAGTAATTGCATTACACCCAATAGCTTTAATTACTCTTTGACAGGCTTCTGGCTCACCGGCAATTATAACTTCTCTTGGTGTATTAATCTGAGTTAAATAAACCCGGCTTTCATTTTTAAGATGTTCTTTAACTTGGGAAACATTAGCCATTAAGACATAGTTACGCCAAAATTCGCTTTTTGTTTCTGCTTCTGTTAATCCCCAATATTCCCGTACCGTATTTTTTGCACCAGATAATCTGCTGGTAAAAAGTTCTGAAGAATTTAAACCGCTGCTAGTTTCGTAAAAACTGCTCCAAATTCCTTGAGCGATCGCCATACTAATTTCACCGACGCTACAACCAAAGCAAGATTGAGGTTGCAACCCAAAGTAATCTTTAAGCACAGCACTCATTAATCCGGCAAAACCTACTTCTAATTCCAGCATTGAAAGGGGATTATCCATTAACTTCCCTTCCAATTCTTCTGTTTGTCTTTTTGTAAAAGCACTTAAGCTGCGGGGGTAGAGAAGTTTCTCAATGTGAGCAGCACGATTGTAAACGCTTTGAATTACTGGAGAATCCCAAATTTTAGGGAATAAGCGAAATAAATCGCGAGCAATTCCTAAATAAGAGCTGTAAGTAGGAGGATATACAAAAGCGACTTTACCTTTTTTACCTAATGGTTTAGCAGTGAAATAGCTACCTACCGGAGTTTTCCAATCTTCGCCGGTTTCAAAGGCATTTTTTACACCTTTTATAGCGCGTTGGGTTTCTCGTTGCAATTCTTTGTGGTTTCTTCCGAGAATTGCAATAGCATAAGTTGAATTTTGATGCTGTTGGTAATTTTTAAAAGTTTGCGCTGCGGTAACTTTAAGATTATCGCTTGCTAATATTGTTTTTTCTAATTGTTGAATTTTTTCTAATAAAACAGCAGGTTTATCGGCAGCTAAAGGAAATAAAGAATAAGGCATTTGTGCCAAATATCTGCTGTCACGTTCTTGAGCAAGCGGTGCTTCTGATAAAATTAGATGAGCTATATTACCGTTGCTAAAACCATTAATAGCGGCAATTCTTTTATTCGCTTCTGCGGCTAAAAACCAGGGTTTTGACTGAGTTTGAACATAAAAAGGACTACCTTGCCATAATTCTGGATATTTAGGATTTGACCACTTTGGAACTGCTGGAATATAGCGATAATATAGGCATAAAGCGGTTTTGATTAAACTTCCCATTTCTGAAGCGACATCATTACCGATGTTAGTTTTTAAGCTACCTACTGCACAGCTTAATTCTGAAGTAGAAGTTTGATAAGCGGCAACTAACTCCTTAATTTCTAACTGATTTGGTTCTAGAATACTGCAACCGCAAATTTCTAAATAACCAATATCTTCAGGTTTAATTCCGGCAATATTGAAAGCTTGTTGACAAGTTTGAGTTATTGTTTGTGCTTTCGGGGAAGAATTTTCAGGAATAGTTACTGCATCAATTATCGCGTAAATATGTTGATTATTTTTCCGAGCATCAGCATCAATTAAAATTAATCCACAATTCAAAGCAGGAGAATTTAGAGAAGCAACAGAAGCAATCGCAACCGCATCTACTTCCCCAACAGCAAGTAGCTTTTGCGCCATTTGAATTGCGCTGAATACCGTTTTTGATGTTGCTGTATGAGTAAAATTCAGATTGTTCAAATCTGCTTGCAAAGCTGTATCATCATCGCTAGCAATAATTACTGCTATTTTCGCGTTTGATTCAACTTCCGCATCTTCAATTGCTTTATTTACTATTTCAGTTATTTTGTAATTACAGTTTGGAGAAATATCATATTGTTCTCCCTGATAAATACTGCGTTCAAATTTATCTAGTTCGACAAGGGAATCGCCATTTATGTTTATACCAACTATAGCTAGTTTATAATTTTCTTTATTAATATTTTCCATAATTTAAATAAAAGTTAGGAGTTTGGCAACGGATGAAGTTTGGTAAGGGATGAAGTTTGGTAAGGGATGGAGTTTGGTAACGGATGGAGTTTGGCAACGGATGAAGTTTGGTAAGGGATGGAGTTTGGCAACGGATGGAGTTTGGTAAGGGATGGAGTTTGGAGCTAATTGTTAATTGGTAATTGTTAATTGTTAATTGGTTTTAGCTAGATTTAGAGGTAATATTGTTCCTTTAGCTTCTTGCATTTTGATGTAGATTTTTCCTTGGCTATCGTGAGCAATTACTTTAGCGACTACTGCTGTTTCGGTTTTACTGATGATTTCGCAAGAAATATAA